>JAZGGI010000015.1 GCA_036480375.1 Candidatus Zixiibacteriota bacterium | reverse complement strand
ATGCCTCAAGCGCAACTCGGAACTTAAATTCGGCGGAAAAACTTCGTCGCTTTCTCATACTTAAGCTCCTCATAATAATGTCTCATTTCCACCTTAACACATTGTCCAAAATCCTGCAACCACCTCTTCATATTATGCCGCAAAATAAAAGGAACAAGCAGGGCAAGTACTAAAAAGAACAAAACGAACCCAATTCGCCACAACCCTATAGACAATTATAAATTACAGGGATTTTTCAAAAATGAAAATGTGGATAACTATTGAAAAAATCGAATAAATCCGGTTATCACGAGGAGACCGACGGCTAACGTGGCGATCTGTATTTTAAAGCCATAGATTGCCACATTCCCCGTTTTACGGGGAATTCGCAATGACGAAATAATGTTTTCGCCGACAACTCGCATCAACCAGATGTGGCAAACCGATTTCACTTACCTGAAAGTGGTCCACTGGGATTGGTATTACCTGTCGACGGTGCTGGATGATTATTCCCGGTATATTTTGTCGTGGAGACTCTGCCGTGGCATGTCAGCAATGGATGTCAAGTAGACGATCGACATGGCCATCGCTGAATCAGGCGTAGATCATGCCTATGTCCGGCACCGGCCGAGATTGCTGTCCGACAATGGCCCGTGTTATATCTCCGGTGAGCTGAAGAACTACCTGGCTGACAATGGACTGACACACACTCGTGGTCGGCCATATCATCCCATGACTCAGGGGAAGATCGAGCGCTATCATCGGTCGATGAAAAACATCCTTCTCTTGGACAACTATTATTCACCGGATGATTTGAAGGCTCAGATTGAATCCTTTGTGGAATACTACAATTATGAAAGATACCATGAATCGCTGGACAATGTGACCCCGGTCGATGTCTACACTGGCCGGGCGGTGCGAATACTGAAGGAAAGGGATCGAATCAAAGAACGAACGATGAAACAAAGAAAACGAAACTACAAAAAAGCTATTGCCATGAGACAAACTATGTCTTAAATTTTAATACAACTTGTCCGAATTGTCTGACGACGTACACCCGGTAACCCAATCCATTCATGGCTGGGGATTATATACCATCAATGCTCGTGATGATTATCGTCCTAATTTTCATCGCTATTGGCATCGTATTCTGATATCTTTTTTCCAATTGTATTGCAGACAACCGGGTGATCGTATGCGGCAAGTTCGGCAAACTTCTCGGTCATACCTGGCGTTATATTGGCTTGCCGGAAGAGAGAGCTAACTAACCAGGTGAGATAAAGTTCAACGAAATCCTCTCTGTCAGTCCCGCCTTTTAATGCTTCCAGGGCCACATCGACAGATATTATCCAGGTGGCCTCAAGTTCCGGATCGTCAGTATTCCCAAAATCACCCAGAGCACGCGCGGCATGCATGCGGACCGACCAAAACTTGTGCTGTAGTAATGGCCGGATGTGCATGTGCAATCGTTCGTCACCTCTGGCAGCCAGGGCGCTGGCGGCGTCAAGTACGGCGTGGGCGGTATCGGTAAAGGGAGAAGACCAGTCAGTCTCAAAATCTTCCCATTTCTCCAGCCATCTGATTCCCTTAATACGATCAAACTGAGACAGAAGCTTGGCAGCCTCGAGCTGAACTTTGACGGATGTCGATCCCAATAATGATATCGCCACCTCCAGATAAGTAGGATCATTGTTTTCCTGAAGGATCATCAGGGAATAGATCTGGGCCCATGGATCACTGCTGTCAAGGGCTTTGCCCAACCCTTCGTTGGTTGCGTCATATCCCATGCCGGCCAGCAACTCCTGAGAGGTTGGCTGTCGCGGAGCGTCTCCCAGGAGTTTTGCCGACATACATACGACGAAAAAGAATGAAATCAGGTATATGCTTATATATCTACGTTTTCGCACTTTTTACTCCCTTTAATACACTTCTATCTTCTTCAGCATCCGGGATGAGCAGCCTTCAAGGCGGCTATGAGGGCATCATGACATGCCTTTTGAGCCGCGTAGGCGCCGCTGGTATCCGGCGGGCCATGGTTGGGAGTATTGGCCCACGCGGTTGCCTGCGTCGCCGCAAGTGATGCATTCGCTGCCGCTATCATAGCCGCTACCGCTTCGGCCGGCGTATCGCATTCTGGTACGACACATGCCACTGTGAGAGCTTCGATAGCGGCTTCGCCTGCCACCCAGGCGGCATCGATGGCCGTTTGGGATTCGTCCTGATGTTTCTGCTCATGGTCCTCGGTGCAATCAGTAGAGGTATAGGTGACCTTGGCAGGCCTGCCCGGGGCCGGAGCTCCAGTGAATTCAAGATCGGCAACAACACTTTGGCAGTCGGCAACATTGTCGACATCATCCGCCGAATTGATATCGGTTCTGCCCCGCGCACAGACCGAAATGGAATATGGGCGCCTAACTTTTTCCACGCGCATTTGCCAGGTAACTCCGTCAAGGCAACAGGCTGCGTATTGGGCAGTCATTGTCCAGCCTTCCCACAAGCCGAAATTCCCGCCGCAATTGGCCGTGGGACTGGCAATTTTGTCATATGTAACCGGAATGACGGGATTAGGCATACAAGGGGGCGCATCGCAACAAGGTTCCACAATGGCACACGGTTCCGGCCCGTCCTTGAAAACATGGCTGATAATATACACCGCGTCACCAACATTTACACCTCCATCGCCGTTGGCGTCACCGGATGAAAAGGGATCGGGTGGAGGACCACCCTTAAAGACATGGCTTATGAGAAACACCGCATCACCGACATTTATACTTCCATCGCCGTTGGCATCGCCGCAGACGCCCTCTTCAGCCACATCGACAATGAAATCGCACGCAACATCCGTAAAACCGTCGCTTACTCCAATCGTTACTATATCCACGCCTGCACTCGAAGGCCCTGTTTCCCAGCTATATACTCCGGTGGAGGCATCAATTGTCCCCGGGCCGGCCATCATATAATAAGTCAGGTCATCACAGCGTTCAGGACCGATGGCCTCGACTATATACTGAATCCGATCACCGGCGGTGCCTTCAATGATAGTGCCACAGGGACTGACAATCTGCGGCTCGTAATTCTCGATGATCAAGGTTGTGTACATTATGTCCGAACAACCGGACGCATCGCAGACCTGATAGGCAAGCTGATGATCACCGATATCGCTTTCCGATGGCTGATAACTCCATTCACCGGTGGCGCTGTCCATGGTTCCCGGCCCCGATAAAAATTCAAACCAGATCTCGTCCTCTTCGGGATCTTCACCGAAATAATCATAGTAAAGATTGCTGCAATAACTCTGATTTAGTATTTCCGGATGGTTGGTCACATGAGGAACTTCGTTGGTACTGGCGGGGCAACATATCTCGGCGGCAATCAGAAAATTGACATCGATGTCGTAATCAATAAATAACTCATGCCAGCCCCCTGCAATATAATATGATGAACGCAGGTTACCGCAGGAACCGTCATCGGATAAGAGGGCGAAAACATCGACCTCCTGTTCAACCGTGGTATATCCGATATGGAAATCATTACCAAGGACGATCGGATAATTCGGGACAGCTATCACAGTCGATGGATACCATGCAATAGCTTCGGCGGGAATACGAATAATATCCAAAACGGTACCGGGAAATCCGGAACCATCATCTTCCCAGACATAGACGTCGATTCCCTGCCACGATACATTGATGCTTCCATCCTCGTGGAATGCCATCTGAATCTGTGTCAAGGTACATCCCGTGGGCTCAGGCGGCGTAAAGCGCATATTATAAAAATCGTCGCCATATTCACTGGGAAGGGGCCAGAAGTAAGTAATGTTGCATGTATATTCAAGCAATTCACATCCCGCTTGAAGTGATTTTAACTGTGACATTTCGCCTGCCCCTGAAATATCGCCCACCTTTTGGGGGCCAAAGTTTCGCTTTACTGTCTCGGCGTCTGATCCTGTTACCGGCCATATGGCAATCAAGGCAAAACACAGTATTGTCATCGCCGGAACGACTGCAATCCATATCTTTCGCATAATTACTCCTTTGACTATAAGTATTTCCTGCAATTTGATTCGATATTTCTGCTAACACTCGACCATAATTGACCCGTGATGTCTGAGCACCCTTCATTCAATATATCAAGGAAACTACCAGCCATGATTTGCCAAACCAATGTGTGTCCAGTTATTGCCATTGTCTATCGAACGAAAGATACCGCCATAATTATAAGTCGCGGCAGAGATATACCCATTTGAGCTTACAGCCATTGATTTTATCAATCCTCCATACGGCCCATTAGTCTGCTCCCAGGTCTGGGCACTAATTGTTGAGCATAGGGCAAATACGAATACAATGACCGGGAATATGGTAGCTTCAGCGTATTTTCTCCGGAATACTATGTCTGGATGGATAAGCAGACTATTCATGCCTTCCCCTTTGATTGCACGGTAAGAGTACGATCTAATTTTGAAATGAATTTCCTGTGCTGTAAACTGACTCTTTTTCAATATAGCATAATCGAGTATTGTGTCAATACTAAAAGTAGCAATTGAAATACGGCATCCGACCTCACTCAGAGGGATCGTATTACGCGCAGGTAGCTGCACAATAAAATCATATGAAATACGGAGCCCCTTATCCCGCCCGCCTTAAAAAAATTTCGAAGGTCTTTAACCGAGGCACGGATTCCTGTAACCTATTGTATCTCTTTGGGATACCCTGAGGTTTTCTCGAACCAGCACTCACAATCATGGTCACAATTGTCTTGGGCAACTTTTTAACGCAGTATATAGGGAGAAAAGAAAATCTTTTACAACAGCCTGTGTCGTTTCAGCCTAAAGTGGACAGGAATGGCTTGAAGTTAAGCCCCCTGCGGGAATCCACTCGAAAAATCGCTACGCTTATTTTTCGGACGGGCCACAGGGCAAATTGGGCTGCCGGCCCCAATTTGATCCTTACTTACACCCCGCGCACGGCTCGGGGCCACCTCTGAATACATGATTTATTAGATAGACAGCATCTCCCACGTTGCATTGGTCATCGCAGTTGGAATCGCAAGCTTCAATCGGATCTGGTGCCGGGCCTCCTTTGAAGACATGATTGATGATATAAACTGCGTCACCGACATTAACATTCCCGTCTCCGTTGGCGTCTCCGCACGTATAAGAAATAGGTAACGCGATTATAAAAGGTGATAATGAAGTAGTGAGGCCGCATATGATATTTAAAACGTCATCGCGAGAAGTTGTGATATCAACCCATTCAAATCCATCATAATGCAATAACTGCAACGCCTGTTCCTCTTCGAGAGTCATACCGAAATCATCATAACTAATACATACTTCAATATCCCCATTGTAAGTTGCTGTAGTAGTTAAGTTGTAATACGTTGGCACATTGACCGGAACAATCTGATAAGAAGATGGACCAACGGGACCTGTGGCTGTTATTGTCATTTCGGTTGTCCCGGAATTAGAGACATCACCAAATGTGATATCTACGTCATCTCCAAGGCTGATCTCAACATTCTGACCATCCGTCGTCGTTTCGGCAAAAGTGCAGGCGTCTCCAATATCATCCCCATTGGAATCTTCCTGCAGTGGGTTGGCTTCATAGGGGCAATTATCAACATCGTTGGTTATGCCATCATTATCATAATCCTCAGAGTCTCTTTCAATCTCAATACTTCCCGCTTCAAATTGGGGGACTATGATATGCCCATCTATAAGCGCAAGAACAAAAGGAGAATGCACAGAAAATGAGGTAGAATCAAAATTTATTACCTGGCCAGGTGTTGCCGCAGAAGCTGAAAAGTACATTGTACAGATATTCCCGGAACTAGGGGGAAGTGGGTCTGAGATAAACACCCTACCGACCTGGAGCTTTTGCACAGGATTATCAACTTCATATAAATTCGCTGAGCCTGATTCATCACGCGATCCAATAAATGAAATGGAATCACAAAATACCTCAGATGAACTCCATGTGATTGGTAAGCCAAGACCTCCTAATTCTTCATCGTTATAAAGATATATCTCAACCGCAAAGGACTCCGCACTTCCGGAAGGAATTGTAATTGACTCAATTCTTACAGTATCCGGGATTCCCGGATCAGAAGTGTAGCCAAAAGATTGAGTACAAGGTTCCGGTCCTCCCCTAAACACAAAGTTCCAAATATATACGGGGTCACCAATGTTAATAATTCCGTCGTTACTGGCATCGCCTTCTCCCATAGGATCAGGAGGGGAACCGCCTCCGAATATATAATTCCCTAAGAATACGGCATCCCCTAAATTGAAAGATCCATCACCATTGGCGTCTCCACAGATGAAATCACAAACATCTCCAACACCATTTTGATCTGTATCAGTTTGATCAGGATTATAAATGTAGGGGCAATTATCTTCTACATCATTTACGCCGTCATTGTCGTCGTCATCATCACAAGCGTCACCATCCCCATCATCATCATTGTCAGCTTGATCGGGATTATAGGTGCTAATACAATTATCTTCTACATCATTTACGCCATCATTATCATCGTCATCATCACAAGCGTCACCACTCCCATCACCATCATTGTCGGATTGATCGGGATTATAGGTGTTAATACAATTATCGCAACTATCGCCAACATTATCGCCATCACTATCTTCTTGTACCACGTTAGGTATGTAAGGGCAGTTATCAGTCTCGTCGCAAAAGCCGTCGGCATCAATATCCGATAAACAAATCCTTCGATAAACACCATAATGAGTCCCGGCAAAAACATCACCGATGGAGTTGATGGCCAGAGCTTCTACCCTTTCAATTATCAGCCCAGTTATTGTCCAATTATCGCCATTGTCAGTAGAACGATAAACACCACCACCACCAAGCCCGGCAAAAGCATCACCGGAAGAGTTAATGGCCAGAGAGAGGATATGAGAATGTGTCAAGCCATTGCTAATTTGATCCCAATTATCGCCATTGTCTGTAGAACGATAAGCACCACCGAAATTAGTCCCGGCAAAAATGTCACCGGTGGAGTTGATGGCCAGAGCTTCTACCCTTGCAATTGTCGGCCCAGTTATTGTCCAATTATAGCCATTGTCAGTAGAACGATAAATACCATAACCATAAATCCCGGCAAAAACGTCACCGGAGGAGTTGATGGCCAGAGAGAGTATCTGAGAATGTGGCAAGCCATTGCTAATTTGATCCCAATTATCGCCATTGTCTGTAGAACGATAAGCACCACCCCAAGTCCCGACAAAAACGTCACCGGTTGAGTTGATGGCCAGAGCCTCTACAAAAAGATTTGTCAGCCCATTATTGATTTGTGTCCAACTATCGCCATTGTTAGTAGAACGGAAAACACCCCATACATGAGTCCCAGCAAAAATGCTACCGGAGGAGTCAATGGCCAGAGCATATACCGAAGTATATGCCGGCCCAAAGTTGGTCTGTGTCCATTTATCGCCATTGTCCGTAGAACGATAAACACCTTCAAAAGTCCCGGCGAAAATATCACTGGAGGAGTTGATGGCCAGAGACAGTATATAAATTCTCCTCAGCCCATTGTTGATTTGTATCCAATTATCGCCGTTATCAGTGGAACGATAAATACCATAACCACGAATCCCGGCAAAAATATCACCGGTTGAGTTGATGGCCAGAGCCAGTACCTCTTTATTCATCAGCCCATTGTTGATTTGTGTCCAATTATCGCCATTGTCCGTAGAACGATGAACACCACCACCATAAGTACCGGCAAAAATATCACCGGATGAATTAATGGCCAGAGAGTAGACCCATTTATGTGTCAGCCCATTGTTGATTTGGGTCCAATTATCGCCATTGTCCGTAGAACGATAAACACCACCACCATAAGTCCCCGCAAAAACGTCACCGGAGGAGTTTATGGCCAGAGCACGTACAGAAGTATATGTCAACCCGTTGTTGATTTGTGTCCAATTATCGCCATTGTCCGTAGAACGAAAAACACCACCACCACCGGTTCCGGCAAAAACGTCATCGGAGGAGTTGATGGCCAAAGCGTATTTATGTAGATCTGTCAGTCCGCTGTTGATTTGTGTCCAATTATCGCCATTATCTGTGGAACGATAAACACCATTTAATTCATGGTCATGAGTCACGGCAAAAACTTCATCGGAAGAGTTGATGGCCAGAGCCTGTACACTTTTATCTGTCAGCCCAGTTATTGTCCAATTATCACCATTGTCAGTGGAACGATAAACACCACCCTCAGTTCCGGCAAAAACGTCATCGGAGGAGTTGATGGCAAGAACTAAAACGTCATTAGGTGGTTGATTATTATTAATCTGTGTCCAATTATCGCCATTGTCCATAGAACGAAATACATCACCATTTACAATGGCAAAAACGTCACCGGAGGAGTTAGTGGCCAAACAGCTCACGTATCCCCC
This sequence comes from Candidatus Zixiibacteriota bacterium, assembly GCA_036480375.1. Lineage (NCBI taxonomy): Bacteria > Pseudomonadati > Candidatus Zixiibacteriota > Candidatus Zixiibacteriota bacterium. Next base: position 51,028 of record JAZGGI010000015.1, on the reverse strand, counting down.
ATACGGCCCATTAGTTTGCTCCCAGGTTTGGGCGGAAACTATCGAATAATTAAATAAAAAAGACACCAAAACTGCTATAAATGAACTTATGACCAGACGCATACTTACGCCCTTTAAATATTTATGGCTAATCAATAAGTATTATACATTTGCCGCTGCAATCACACAAGAAGAGTAGCAATCATGAATAAAATACAGATTATCGCCAGATTTGTCAACAATTATTCATTAAGTTCCCCGTTGTTTCCGAAACAATCCGCATTAGTAAGATGGAACAGGCAAATAAACTAAACACACCCCGTCCGGTTACGCTGGGCACAACCAGGCGAGCCTGCCCTCTCAAGACAGGCGGGGGCCTGGTAGGGGAAAATCCATCGTGGGAAAGGCATACGCCTGTTAAGAATCACCACCGAGTTGATATGACCAAAAACGTTAATCTGAGGAAACAAACCCATTTTCACAATAGTACCATAGCATATAAACTCTGCGATCCTGTCAAATATATCAATTGGCAACAAAACCAGATAGACCGCGCGACAGCCATGACATCCCCGACAGCAGAAAACAGACCCCCGCCTGCGAAAAGGACAAAACGAACCCAATTCCCCGCAACCAAATACACAACAATAAATTACAAGGAATTTTCAAAAATGAAAATGTGGATAACTATTGAAAAAATCGAATTGACCGCGTGACAGCACAAAAACAGGCCTTTGCCTGCGCTACTCCCACTCTATTGTGGCCGGGGGTTTGGAGGAAATATCGTAGCAGACGCGGTTGACGCCTTTGACTTCATTGATGATACGATTTGAAATGCGAGCCAGAATATCATTGGGAATATGCGCCCAGTCAGCCGTCATACCATCGGTGGAAGTCACCGCGCGAAGAGCGATCGTGTTTTCATAAGTCCGTTCATCGCCCATGACGCCGACCGACTGCACCGGAAGAAGTACCGCGAACGCCTGCCAGATTTTATCATACTGACCGGTCGCCTTAAGCTCCGATATATAAATCACGTCGGCTTCGCGCAAGACAGTCAACCGTTCTTCAGTAATATCGCCGAGAATGCGAACCGCCAGACCCGGCCCTGGAAACGGATGCCGCCCGATTAGTTGCTGAGCAAGATCGAGTTTGCGGCCCAGCGCACGCACCTCGTCTTTGAACAGTTCCCGCAGCGGCTCGATGATTTTGAGATTCATCTTTTCGGGAAGTCCCCCGACGTTATGATGCGATTTAATCGTCGCCGACGGGCCTTTGAAGCTGACCGACTCGATTACATCGGGATAAAGTGTCCCCTGGGCGAGATACTTCGCATCACCATCGTCGCGAGCGGCATCTTCGAAGACTTCGATAAACGTCTCCCCGATAATTTTGCGTTTCTTTTCGGGATCGACTACACCGGACAAATTATCAAGAAATTTTTTCGAGGCGTCCATCGATTTGAGATTTATCCCCATTGACTTATATGATTCGATGACATCTTCATATTCATCCTTGCGCAGAAGGCCGTTATTGACGAAAATCGCCGTCATTTGATTCCCGACTGCTTTTTGCAAAAGCGCCGCCGTAACGGTCGAATCCACACCGCCGGAGATTCCCAGAATAACTTTGTCATCGCCGATTGTTGCACGCAGCGATTTAACCGATGATTCAATAAATGATTCGGTCGTCCAGTCGCCGGATACGCCGCATATATCAAACAGGAAATTCTTAATTATTTTTGCGCCCTCATCAGTGTGTTTGACTTCGGGATGAAACTGGACGCCATAAAACCTTCTTGCTTCGTTGGCGACAGCGGCATACGGGATATCCGATGTCGAAGCCAGAATCTGAAATCCGTCAGGCATCTTTGTTAGAGAATCGCCGTGGCTCATCCATACCTGGCTGGGAGAATTCACATCTTTCAAAAACGCGCTGCCGTTTTTGATGTCAATCATAGCCCGACCATATTCGCGCTTTTGGGCCCGGGATAATTCGCCGCCCAACCTAAAGGCCATGAGATGCAGTCCGTAACAGATGCCGAGAATCGGAAGATCACAATCAAAAAATGAAGCAGGCAATCGGGGAGCGTCATTGTCGAGAACCGAAGCCGGACCGCCGGAAAGGATATATCCTTTTAGGTTTGCCTCATCATACTTTAATAAATCGGCGTTAAATGGCACAATTTCGCAATAGACATTTTGTTCCCGCACACGTCGGGCGATAAGCTGTGTATATTGAGAACCAAAATCTAAAATCAGTATCAGTTCATGCTGTCGATCCATCGGCACGTCCCTTTTTTGTTTAAGACCGTATCCTTCTTCCAATTGGCATCGTCCATATCGGGATAATCTGTCGTATAATGCAGACCGCGCGATTCCTTGCGCATACTCGCTCCTTCGATTATAAGACAAGCGATCAGAGCCATGTTTCGCAGTTCAATACTCGGATATGATAATGAATGCGATTGAAAATAGCGGCTGACGCTGGTTCTGACTACCGCCATACGCTCGGCGGCTTCTTCGAGAAGATATGAACTGCGGACGATGCCAACACAATCCCACAAGATTCGTTTAAGTTCGCGTCGGTTATGCATCAAAATGACTCGTTCGCGAGGAGCTTTCGGTTGTCCGGGATGAGGGAAAACTAATTTAGGCGGTTCGGGTAATTCGGATGATTTGAAATCCGTCACTGCCTGATCGGCGGCCATTTCGGCGGTAGCGACCGCTTCCAGAAGCGAATTAGAGGCCAGACGATTGGCGCCATGCATTCCGGTACAGGCAGTTTCACCACATGCGAATAATCGATCGATCCCAGTCCGCCCGCGGATATCGGCCACGACTCCACCGCAAAGATAATGCGCGGCCGGAACAACCGAGATTAAATCACGGGTAATATCGATGCCTTCTTCGAGGCAGTGTATATAAATATTGGGGAATCGAGTTTTTATGTGTTCGGACGAAATATGCCTTAAATCCAGCCAGACATTATCCTGTCCCGATTGCTTCAATTCGGTATCTATTGCGCGCGCGACAATATCCCTGGGCGCTAAGTCCTTCATGGGATGATATTTTTCCATGAATGCCTCACCGTCGCTGGTACGCAAAACGGCGCCCTCGCCCCGAACTGCCTCGGAAATCAAAAAAGTCCTTTTACCGATGACCGATAGCGTCGTGGGATGAAACTGAATAAATTCCATATTGGCAACGTCGGCTCCGGCCCGAAACGCCATGGCAACGCCATCGCCGGTGGCAATACGGGGATTGGTGGTATGCCGATAAACCTGCCCGCTTCCGCCGGCGGCAAGCATTGTAATTGCCGAACGGATGGTTATCCGATCTTGATTATGAGGATTAAATACATAAGCTCCGCCGCAAATTGTTTTCCCTTGAAATTCAAATGCTATCAAATCGACGGCGATATGATTGGAAAACAGGGATATGTTTTTATGCTCGTGGCAGGCCGTCACCAGGGCTCTCTCAATTTCCCGACCGGTCAGATCATCGGCGTGGACGACTCGTTTATGAGAATGCCCTCCTTCGCGCCCCAGAGAAAAGCGATCTCCGACTCGGTTTCGGGTGAATTTGACGCCAATCTCTTTTAATCGCTCAACGCAGGCCGGGCCGGCCTTGATAATCGTTTCAACGACTTCCTCTTTACATAGCCCGGCCCCGGCTGTTAGAGTATCGGCCAGATGCGATTCAAAGCTGTCATGGGGAGACATAACCGAAGCAATTCCCCCCTGGGCATAGTTGGTATTCGATTCCGTTTCTTCCTTTTTGGTAATAATCGCGACGCTGCCATAATCGGCCACTTTCAACGCGAATGACAATCCCGCGATTCCGGAACCTATAATGAGAAAATCATATTCATTTTTCATTGTCCACTCTACTTAGAATATTGTTCAGAATCGCCTCGTCAGCCGGTTCTACGTTAAGAGCCAGCGTATAAATCGGATTATCAAGACCTTCAAGCGGTAATTTAACCATGTCTTTGGCGGTTGTCAAATAGCAGTCGGCCCCGCAACTATTGGATAAATCCCGGAGATGAGAGAAATCCAATTTATCATAGTTGTAATGATCACCAAAACTATACGAGCCCGCCAATTCGACTTCGCACTCCGCAAGCATCGTAATCAGGCGAGAAAATGAACCGATTCCGGCAAATAAAAACGGCTTGCGATTTTTTAACTCTGATAACGTTACTTGTCGATTATCAAGCGTTACGCCTTCCAGTGAAAATTCCCAAATCAGGCAGGGAGCTTTGATATTAAAATCTCGATATCTTTGAATGGAATTATCGATATCTTTATCCCCGCTTTGGACGAACATTATCCCGTCTGCTCGGGATATTGAATCAAGAGGTTCACGCAATCTTCCGGAAGGAAACATTCGATAAGTCCGTTTGGCAATTTTCGAATTGTTATTGAATATTCCCACAGGTAAAATTACCAAATCAAGGTCTTTTTGAACATCAAGCCGCTGATAGCCGTCATCGATTATGATAATATCGGGCGATAATTTTTCATCGGCCAGTCTGACCATTTTTTTCTTATCCCGGCCGACGGCAAATCCCGCATCCGGTAGATGCGTCGCCATCATGGCCGTTTCATCCCCGACAGCCTTATAATTAATCCTGTCAGATACGCCTGGCCCAATTATAATGTTATCATCCGATGAACGCCCGTAACCGGAATGAACAATAGCGACTTTTTTGCCTCGTTCCAGAAAATATCGTGCCAGCCATATGACAATCGGCGTCTTTCCCGTTCCGCCGACGGATATATTCCCCACCGATATAATACGGGCTTCCCATTCACGTGAGCATCGCTTTTTTCGTTTACTCAAATTAAGCCCGGAGAAAAACCGATAAATAGGCGTAATAATTCTGAATAAAATCAGAAACGGAAAGCAATAAAAGCGGTCGCTTCCTCGAGAATCAATGATAATTTCCCAGAACCTTTTCATAACCCGAATTCCCTGACAATAATTTCGGCGGTCATATCGGCTACTGATTTATTATTTGCCGCATACTTCTCGAATTTCAGGTTACCATTTACGAACTGCTCCAGCATCTCCGTAAGGTTTTCACCATTCCTTATCATCGCGCCCCAATTATTGGCCAGGATTTGCTCGGATGCGTCGCGGACGTTGTTAAGTGACGGCCCAAATAAAACCGGCGTGCCGGCCAAAACCGGCTCCATTATATTGTGACCGCCGATATCCGCCAGAGTTCCTCCCACAAAGGCAATATTCGCGCCGTAAAATAAATCAGCCAGAACGCCCATGCGATCCATAAGGATGATCTCGTCGGGAGCTTGCTTCCGCTCATTTAATTCCGAATATAAAATAAATGAATAATCAAAAGAGTTAAGAATATCTTTTACTTCGCTTATTCTCTCCAAATGCCTGGGAGCGATAAGTGTTTTAACATTTCTCGGAAAGCGCTTTATTTGTTTCAGAGCTTTGCAAATCTGTTCTTCTTCGCCCGTACGGGTGGATGCGGCGATAAAAAATGTTGCATCATTATCTATATCGAGCTTTCCCCGAACTGTCTTTCTTGAATTACCTTGCTCATCAATATTATTGCTATCATGTTTGATATTGCCGCCGATAATTATTTTATCCGGATTAGCCCCGATAGCTTCCATTCGTTTGGCATCCGTATCCGTCTGAACAACAAATTTCCTGTAAATTGAAAATAACCCTTTCAGCGCGATCTTAAATATACGATACCTCCTCTGCGATTTTTCGGACAGACGGCCGTTGGCAAGAATAATCGGAATATCCTTTATGCGGCAGAAACTCAAAAAATAAGGCCAGATTTCAGTTTCGACAATCACAATGCCATCTGGTTTGAACTTATTGAATAATCTTCTGAGCGGAAAATAACAATCAAGGGGAAAATAAAAAACCGCCCGAGCGTCTGAGAAAACAGTACGGGCTAATTCCTGTCCGGTTCTGGTATAGGTAGAAACACAATACTCAAATTTATTATCAGTTTTTTTAAGCGCCATTATCAATCGTTCCAGAACTTTTATTTCACCCACCGAAGACGCATGGAGCCAGAGCAATATTTTTTTGGTGATTTCTTCATCCTGATAGGTATCAGTGGGTAGATATTTTTCAGGAGTTATCGCGCGCCGCTGTCGCCATTCCTCGCTTGTGCCGGTTTTAATTGCGAAGTATGGCCAGCACAACAAATATCCTACATTCAATATTATCTTGTAAACAATTAGCATATCGAAATAATTTCGTTAATTGCCTCAACTGTACGACGACCGCTATCGCCTTCTCCCAGTTTTATCTGAACCGCGTTCAAATCTTTTACGGTACGATTATATTTTTCATTATCAGACAAAAATGAAATTGCCTCCCGGGTGATATTCGCGACCGACGCATCATCCTGAATCAATTCAGGAACGATTTTTCTCCCCGCAATGATATTCACCATCGCAATTGAATCGAGAGATATCAGCCATTTGGCGATGCGGAATGTCAATACGCCGGTTTTATATATTACCACCATGGGGGTGCCGAAATAGGCGATTTCGACCGTCGCCGTTCCCGATGATGTAATTACCAAATCAGCGGCATTGATTATCTCCGGCGTTTGCCCGATTATCATCCTTATTTCTGAACCGGAGATAATATTATCATAAATGGAACGAGGGACATTATCCACTCCCGCAACAATAAATTCCGGATGAGATTCATAATGCGATAAGCGTTTTGCCGATTCAATCATTACCGGAAGCATTCGCTTGACTTCCTGAATTCGGGACCCGGGCAGTAATGCGATAAGTTTTTTGCCCGATTCAATTTTCAATTTATCCCGGCATGTTTCGGCATCAGGAAAGTCCTGATATCGATCTATAATCGGATGGCCAACGAATTTGACAGGTATTTGATGTCGCCGATAAAATTCTTCCTCAAAGGGGAAAATAACGAGCATCAGATCAACCAGATATTTTATTTGAGCCAGTCGCTTTTTACCCCAGGCCCACACCTGGGGCGAAATATAGTAAATAATCGGGATACCAAGATGTTTGATTCGCCGAGCTAATCGAAGATTAAATCCGGGATAATCGATTAGTATTACCGCCATTGGATTGCTATTTTCAATTTTTATAACAGCCTGTTTTAACAATTTTCTAAAGAAAAATACCTGCGGGATAATTTCCCAGAATCCCAAAACGGCAAGTTTTTTATAATCGGCCAGCGAGGATAACCCCGCCTCCTGCATTATCGGACCACCCAGCCCGAAAATGTCTATATTACTATCGCAGCGTTTTATTTCCTCAATGAGGTTTTTTCCGGGGAAATCGGCTGAAGGATCTCCGGCACAGATAAATATGGATTTTTTATCGCTCATTGGCTTTTAGCCTGTCGGCTGCGATCCTGCTTTTGGCGATTACATCCAATGCGACCGCAAGGGCATCGCGTCCTTCGCGTCCCGATATAGCGACCGGCGCGTCATTTATAATCGATTCGCCAAACGATATCAATTCGGCCTCAAGCATGTCGACCTGTTTATCGCCCAACTGCCGGTATCCGATATTTTTTCCCGAATCCCCCAGTGGAATCATAGAATCCCCTGATGGAGATGACGACCGGTCGACCAGCCGGTAAACATCGACCTGTTTTTCAGCCAGATCGAGTGAAAAATAACCGGATGTTTGGAATATCCGCAACTTTCGCATAGCGTTCAGTGAAATACGGCTGGCGGTCAGATTGGCCACGGCGCCGTTTTCAAAAATCAGCCGAGCGTTGGCGATATCCTCACTGTCGGAAACGATTTTTACCGCTGAGGCGGAAATTTCTTTAATTGGCGATTTTATAAAATAAAGCGACAGGTCGATATCGTGAATCATCAAATCCAGAACAACGGCGACGTCGGCTCCGCGAGGATTAAATTTGGCTAAGCGATGAGCTTCGATAAAACTGGGACGAATATCGAAATCGCTTAACTTTTCAACGGCCGGATTAAACCTCTCGATATGCCCAACCATGAGCTTGACTCCCGCTTCCTCGGCGTATTTGATAATCTCATCGGCTTGTTCGATTGTAGCCGTAATCGGTTTTTCGATCAGGAGATGTTTGTTTTGTGCAATTACTTTCAGGGCAATATCATAATGATATGACGTCGTCGCGGCGATTGACACGGCATCACAATTTTTGATTAATTCGTCAGAACTCACAAAAGTCCTGCAACCAATTTCGCGCGACACTTCCTCCATGCAGGCGTTATCGATATCATAGATGCCCTGAAAATCAAATAATGATATTTGACCGGCCCATCGGGCATGATGCCGTCCCAGGGCTCCGACTCCTATAACTCCATATTTTATTTTATCCATATCACTATATAAACAAAACCACCCCTAAGGGCGGCAAAAATTTAAGAATTTACTGAACCTATTTACGCTTTGACCAGCCCTCGCGTTGACGCCTTAATAAATTGAAAAATTTCATTAACTTCATCAATAAGTTCAATCTCGTTCTTTATTTTTTCTACCGCCTGTGATGTATTCAAATTCGAAAAAAACAGTATTTTAAATACTTCCCGCAGTATTTTTATTGATTCTCGGGGGAAATCCCTCCGACGCAGACCGATAATATTCAGTCCCGCTATTTTGAGGGGGTATCCTCCCGCCATTGAATAAGGGCATAAGTCCTGCACCACTCGAAAGCCACCGCCGACCATGGAATGCGTCCCGATTTTTACAAATTGATGTACTGGAACCACGCCGCCAACAATGGCGTAATCGCCGATATAAACGTGCCCACCCAAATTGACCGAATTGGCCATGATAACGTTATCGCCTAATTTGCAGTCATGGGCGACATGAGCATAAGCCATCAAAAGGCAATTTTCACCGACATCGGTCGAACCACTTTCCGAAGTACCCCGATTAACGGTAGCGTATTCTCTTATTCTCGTTCCATCGCCGATAATAGCCAGCGACTCTTCCCCTTCGAATTTCAAATCCTGCGGGATGGAACCAACGACAGCGCCCTGGAATACCTGAACATTTTTGCCGAGACGGGCTCCGGGCGCAATCTGGACGTGAGGTCCGATACTGCAACCTTCATCTATCTCGACATTACCTTCTATTATCGCATACGGTCCGACTTCGACCGTTTCATGCAGCCGGGCATCTTCCGATATAATCGCGGTTTTGTGAATCATCGGTCAATTATTGCCGCCATAAATTTGGCTTCGGTTACAAGTTTATCATCAACGAATGTTTTGCCTTCCATACGGCAGGTTCCCCTCCGCAGTGAGACCATTTCAATTTCAAACCGAAGCTGATCGCCCGGCTCCACCGGCTTGCGGAATTTGACATCATCCATCGACATAAAATAGACAATTTTGGTTTCCGGTTTTTCAATGGCGTTTAGCAACAGTAATCCACCGGCCTGAGCCATCGCTTCGACTATCAAAACGCCGGGCATAATCGGATGTTCGGGAAAATGACCAATGAAAAACGGTTCATTGATCGTCACATTTTTCATTGCCACGACCCGCTTTTCAGGTTCCAGGTCAATAATTCTATCAATAAGTAAAAACGGATAACGATGCGGCATAATTTTTAATATGCCGTTGATATCCATAAAGGCCTTTGATTTTTTGGTCTGGAACCGGCTGGCAATTTGCTTTTTCTGGTAGAGCGAGCGCAGCTTTTTGACCAGTTCAACATTGGCTTTATGTCCCGACCGGGCCGCCAGGATATGGCCCTTGATAGGCACGCCGATCAATGTCAAATCACCGATCAAATCGAGAGCCTTGTGCCGGACCGGTTCGTTATCATATCGCAGAGGGATATCGTTTATTATGCCGGTTTTGCCTACAAAAATTTTATCTTTCAAATCGAGCGCTTCGCGAATACGATCAACCTCTATCTGGCCGCCATTCAAATCATAAATGACAATGGCATTATCGATGCTGCCGCCCTTTACAAGCCCCTGTCTCCTGAGCTCCTCCGCTTCCGAAAGAAAACAAAAAGTTCGGGCGGAGGCAAACTCGGCTGCGAATTCTTCTTCGAGATTGACAAGCGAAGTATATTGCGTCCCCAGGGCCGGATTGGCATAATCAATCATAAAAGTCAGGCGAAAATCGGTCGATGGCGTCACGACAATATCAACTTTCCGGCCCGGCTCCGAATACGACATCGGCGTGTCAATTTCGAGATACTCTTTATCTTCCTCAAAATCATGAAATCCGGCTTTTTGCAACAATTCGACAAATGGCATCGCCGAACCGTCACCGACCGGTGGTTCGGGGCCGGACAACTCAATGAGGATGTTGTCGATTCCGAGACCGGTCAGGGCCGCCAGAACATGTTCGACTGTGTGCACCTTGGCTTCGCCAATTCCGATCGTCGTGCCCCGGGCGATATCAATGACATGGTCAATATCCGCCGGAATCGGTTCGGAATCCGGTATATCAGCCCGAATGAATTTTATTCCATGATCAGGCTTGGCCGGTTTAAACGTTATGCGGCAATTTTCGCCGGTGTGCAGGCCGACTCCTTCAAAGCTAATTTCGCGTGTTATACTTCTCTTTTTTGTGTACATATCCTACCCTAAAAGTTAGTCTTGGTATATAGTCAAATACGGAACCTATTTCAAGAAAAAACTTGATGCTTTAGCAGCTCAAATCGGACGGCAGACTACTTATGCATTTGGCTAAAGACGTAGCTTTGGATTTGGGATTGATGATATCTAATAACATATCCGGCAGAACCGAAACTATTATTCTTACTCCACCTGTGGAACAGGCGTCTTATTTCTATTTTTCATCGGAATATCCCAAATTCGATGGCCTTATGAAAACTAAATTGGAGTTGATATGGTTTTTTTGAGGAACTGACTCATTCAAGCGTACTAATTATAATTAAATTGTCTTTTAAGCGTTAGCTCTTTTTTCGGTACGTTAACTTTTGAATCACGGAAAGGAATAAATTTAAGTAATCCATTTTTATGCATTAAAAAATGTCCATTTATGCCGTTGCGTTCATCTGAATACCATATTCCAGTATAGATGGATGAGTATGGTGTCAGCTTCAATATGGCGACTAATGAACTTTCGGCGTATTTATTATTAATTGGATTCAATGAGTAAATTTGATATATCGCATCTGAGGGCATCCGTTTAATTGCGAATTTATTTCCCCATCTCCTGGTAAGTCCATTCTTAATTGTAGCGCTATCACTTATATTACCTAAGCTGTCAACGGCATTCCAGAATCCCTCAAATTTATCAGGTATAATATCCGGTGACAAAAAATACTTTTCCCAATCGGCGATTGACCATTTTAATTTTGGCCAATCCGAAATTACGGAAAATGCGATGATATCGGCCTTAATGCGATAGCAAGAACTCCAGAGATTAGGCTCTTCAATTGAAGTTATCAATATTGCGTCTCCGCCAACTTCGCAGGCTTTCTTCATCGCAAGTCTAATTAAGTCATCGTAACTACAATTGACAGATAAACCTGTATCACCCATTTTCAACTTGCCCAGAACAGTATAAGCAGTCGGTGTAGGCTGGGCCATTGAATAAACTTCAATTACGCAATCTTCAGGTTTGGAATCAAGGGGCGGGGATTGCGATATATATTTAAAGGAGGGCGCACAAGATGCAAAATATAGACAAGTACCAATCAAAGCACAAATAGTCCATAAATTTTCACAGATTCGATTTTTGTGCGCCTTCAAATTTTCCACCCCAATTACATTGCAAATGTAAATCCCAACGAGAATCTGAAATTTACACCTTTTATAGCATGCCTGGTTTTAGTCGGGTCTTCAACATTATACACCTTTGTCCACACGCCTTCGAGTCCACTTAAAAAAGCAAGATATACTCGTTCTGAAAAACTATATTCCAGTTCAAAACCGCCTACAAAAGTAAATTTGGTTTCCTTTTCCATCACTTTGCCAATAAATTCAATCGCTTCAGAATTCGCGTCAACGCGCCATTTATCACCTTTTATTGTGTGGCTTACTCCTCCGATGCCAGCATATATATTTGCCCTGACTTCATTAGGTTTAATTGGCTTGTCGAGATCATACCAATTTAGGGCAATATAATAATGAAACACCGAAAGCTCGGGCTCGGGTATTACAATAAAATCCATATCATCAAACAGGAAAAGAAAAACATCGTTGCCATAATTAATCCCGGACTTTATAAAACCAATTCTAAGGGCATGTCGTGGATTTAGGGCAATTCGTAAATGTCCTTCAAAACCGGGACCAGAACTTACAAATTCATAGTATTGCCCGGTTGGTTTGACATAGTTTCCGGCTATGGTAAATGTCACATTCCAGGGTAGTTTTCGCTTGGATCTCATCACAAAAGGATTACTTGTCTCTACCAGGCTTTCAGTGATGTCTTTGCCTTTATCATCAATTACTTTTTCAATTGCGGTTATACTGAAATATTCTGGCTTGCCGTTGACTGAAACTATAAGCACTCTATTCTCAGCATCGAACTCGAAGTGGCTAGTAATAATTTGCTCACCGTTTTTTAAAATAACTATACTGGCATGAGTCGAAGTACAAACACATAAAAGGAGAGTGAGGAAAAAGAATATCCCAAGATGACTCTTCATAATTACCCAAATCTGCCAAAAAATTATTAGTTATAATAATAAATAATCACTAAGAGCGCAAGTGATTTGCGTGCTGATTATTCAAGTTTGGTTATTTTTTATCGTCGGGATGATAATATATGAAAACAAATAAAAAGCAAATATTCCTAATCAATGCTTCAGATTTATTACTCCAAATCACGAATTGCTTTTATCACATCATACGGTTCTTTGGCGGCCATCAGTCTTTCGCTGAGGCTGTCAAACATTATCATTTCAGATAAAGATTTAAATACTTTTAAGTATAGAGCGTCATCATATGGCGGGGCGGCCATAATAAAAAAATGATTAACGGGCAACCCGTCAATGGCGTCATATTCATATCCCTCAAGACTGCGGCCGTACCCAATCATAAATTCTTTGGCTTGCATCGAGCGAATATGCGGCACGGCAAAGCCGCTTCCGATTCCCGTGGAAGCTTTCTTTTCGCGATTAATAAAATCAAGAAACAGCTTTTTCTTGTTTCCAATTTTATCAGCCGGATCAAGGACGTTAATCAACTCGGTCAAAAGAGCTTCCTTGGCCGACACGATCCACTTTTTTCGACTGCCGTTTTCGGCTATCTCCGGTAATTCGGTGGACAGGTGTAGCTTTATCAGCTCCGCATTCATATGTCGCGATATGTTAAATCCCATAACTTTATTTATCGGTCAAAGCCGCCCAAAAATTAGACTACTATAAGCCATAAACGCTTTTCAGTCAAGAGCGTTCATCAAAAGTTCCGATGTGATGAAATTAAATGCGGTCATCGCCCTTGACATCGTATATCGAATTAAATAGTTTTTGCTGCGGATGGACTCAAAAGGAGTGCCTCAGGACTGTTAATCTTTGACTAAAACATTCCGATTTATAGGGAATAAACACAGATATATCGATTTCAGTTTAATTAAGGAGAATAATTGGCCAAATATTCCGAATTCAAAAGAACCGCGACTTGCGGTGAATTAACTCAATTACACATCGGGAATAAGGTAATACTAAACGGATGGGTTCAGGAATATCGCAACCTGGGCGGACTTCTGTTTATAGATTTGCGCGACCGCTACGGCATTACTCAGGTCGTTTTCCACCCCGAGCATGTTTCCAAAGATATTATGCAAAAAGCCGCCTCCTGCCGGCATGAATTTGTAATCGCCGTCAAAGGCGTTGTCAACGCTCGTCCCAAAGGAACCGTCAATCCCAAAATGAAAACGGGTGAAATTGAAGTCGAATGCGACGAAATTGAAATACTATCCGAATCGGAAACGCCTCCCTTTGAAATTGCCGATGAGACCAATGCCCGGGAAGAACTGCGACTTGAATATCGCTATCTCGACTTGCGTCGTAATCCGCTTCAGGAAAAAATGCGAATTCGCCACGAGGCAACAATGGCGGTCAGGGAATATTTGTCCGGCCAGGGTTTTTATGAAATTGAGACCCCCCTTATGATGCGATCCACTCCGGAAGGAGCGCGCGACTTTGTCGTCCCCAGCCGCGTTCAGCCAGGGAAATTCTATGCTCTCCCCCAGTCGCCGCAGCTCTTAAAACAGATTTTAATGATCTCCGGATACGATAAATATTTTCAGCTGGCGCGGTGCCTGCGCGATGAAGATTTGAGGGCCGACCGCCAGCCGGAACATACCCAGATTGACATGGAAATGTCATTTGTTACCGAAGATGATGTATTCGCCAACGCTGAAGGCATGTTCACGCATCTTTGGAAAAAAGTACTAAATATTGATATAAAAACGCCTTTCCCCCGCTATACGTATGATGAAGTAATGAATCGTTGGGGCATTGACAAACCTGATTTACGCTTCGGCATGGAGCTATTCGATTTGGGCGATATTGTTGCCGATTGCGGCTTCAATGTGTTTACATCAACGCTCAAAGCGGGCGGTCGAGTAAAGGGGATAACTTATAATGGTGGCGGCTCATTATCACGCAAACAGGTCGGCGAACTGGAAAAACTGGCTAAAGAATTCGGCGCTGGGGGCCTGGCATATTTTCTCCGTGCCGAGGGAGGCGACAAAAGCCCTATCATGAAATTTGTAGGCGAAGAGACAGCCGGAAGAATTTTCCAAAAAGCCAGGGCGGAATCGGGCGACGCCGTTTTTATCATCGCCGATAGGCCTATTAAAACCGAATCAATACTGGGACAATTGCGATTGCATTTGGGTAAACAAGGCAACTTAATCGATAAATCTCGTTGGGAATTTTTATGGGTCACAAAATTCCCACTCTTTGAATACAATGAAGAAGAAAACAGATTCGACGCCATGCATAATATTGTTTCAAGCCCCTGCGAAGAAGATATGGATCTGATCGAGCAGGGTTTTGCCACCGATTTATCTCCGTCCGATATCAATCATCCCTGGCGGAAAGTACGAGCCGAACAATACGATCTGGTATTAAACGGAAGCGAGATTGCATCGGGAGGTATTCGAATTCATCGCAGCGAATTGCAGAAGAAAATACTGAATATCCTGGGGATGTCTGATAAACGGGCTGAAAGAATGTTCGGTTTTTTGTTAAAAGCCCTCAAATACGGCGCACCACCTCACGGCGGACTGGCTCCCGGTTTGGATCGGATCGTCGCTCTCATGACCGGATCCGATTCGATCCGCGATGTAATTGCGTTTCCCAAAACAACCAATGCGTCGTCTTTAATGGATGGAGCCCCGGATTTCATAGATGAAGAACAGTTGCGCGAACTGGGTCTGAAAATCGTATATAAATCAGAGGAATGAGTGGCGACCGTTAAATCGACAATAATGAGAGAATTCGAGCTGCACGATGTTGACCAACGGGTGTTGTTCGGCCAAAATGACATATACAGTCGGTTAATCGAATCCCAATTCAATGTAAAAATTATCGCCCGAGGCGAGAAAGCTACAGTCGAGGGAAAACGTAATGAGGTCGAAAACGTCATTCTCCTCCTTAACGATATGATTGTACGAATGAGCGCCGGGCATGATCTTTCTGAACGTTATCTGCGTTACGCCATAGATATGGTCAAAGAAGAGGGTCACGGTCCGGCCGAATCTCTGAACGGAGCTATAAATAATTCTACGGCCCGCATTGTTGACGCTCGCACCATCGGCCAAAAAAAATATCTGGAAGCAATCGATAAATTTGATATTGTTTTCTCCATCGGCCCGGCCGGTACCGGAAAAACTTTTCTGGCCGTGGCCCAGGCGGTAGCCGAGTTAAAAAAGAAATCTGTCAAACGAGTTATTCTCGTGCGACCGGCGGTCGAAGCGGGCGAATCGCTGGGATTTCTGCCCGGTGATATCAAGGCCAAAATTGATCCTTATCTGCGACCGGTCTATGACGCCTTGCATGAACTAATGCCGGCCGAAAAAATCACCAAATTAATAGACCTTGGCATAATTGAAATCTGTCCCCTGGCGTTCATGCGGGGACGGACCCTTAACCGCTCGTTTGTCATTCTCGATGAAGCACAGAACACGACCCTCGGCCAAATGAAAATGTTTTTGACCCGACTCGGAGAAGGATCCAAAGCAATAATAACCGGTGATATTACTCAGATTGATCTCGATAAAAAAACTCCTTCGGGATTGGTAAAAATTCGTAAGATTCTCGAAGGCATTAAAGGAATAAAGTTCGTTTACCTGACCTCAAAAGATGTCGTCCGGCATCGATTGGTGCAGGAAATAATCAATGCGTACGCCCGTTATGAAGACAAGGGAAAACGGGCCAGGGGCAATTAAACTCAGGCGGTTAAAAAAACAAGGATGAGAATACCGCTCCTAAAACTTAAGCGTGTTATAAAGCGCACTTTTAAGGTCAAAGAGGAAATTGACATGGTTGCGGCTCAGAAACGCAGCCGCCTGCTGGTCAAATTCCTCATGGGTATTATCTCGATTATTCTCATCACTTTGCTTTATCCTTTAAAAGACATGCGCGGTCCGCTCGATGTCCCGATTGAAGGGGAAATTGCCCTCGATAATATTATTGCGGATTTCTCGTTTGATATTCAGAAAGATCGCGCCCAGCTTGAAGAGGAACGAACGCTGGCTATTCGCAGTACACCGCTGTTTTTTAATTACCGAGAAGAAGTCGCGAGTAACAGCAAAAGGGATCTTAATCTCTTGTTTATTATGGCTGACTCTTTGAAGTCTTTGCCGGACCTATCTATCGATTCAACCATAAAAATCCTGACCGAGGATTTTTCCTTTATTCCATCAAGATGGCTGGAGAGTTTAGTAAATCACGATGATCCGCTAAAATTCGCGGGATTGCTTGACACAATATTAACCGACAGCATTTATTATTATGGAGTGATAAATGATCGCGCGACTATGCCTCCGTCCGAATTCAATTCAATTATTATGAAAAAGCCCGGACGGTATCTTCTGATGATTCGCAATCAGTTGATTGATCTTCAGGGCGCCTATAATAAGTTATTGGAAACAATGACTAATTATCCCGATATATCCGACCAGGAACTGGAAACGCTGTATCAAATAAGTCGCCATTTTATATTGCCAAATGCCAGCTTCAACGCGGAAACGACCAATGCCGCCCGGGATAGTTCGGTGGCGAATATATCAACCATCGAAAAGCATGTTTCTAGTGGGGATTTAATTATTAGACGCGGCGTTAGGGTTGATGCCTCCCAAGCCGGTATATTGGATGCCTACGCCCTGGAACTTCAAAAACAGGCGGCCGAAAGAGGCTGGTTCCAAGCCATATTGCCGATTTTATCAAGGCTGGTTTTGGTCTTTTCGGTCATTCTTCTGCTCTACTTATTCTTTTACCATTTCCGTCCCGATGTCTATTGGTCAAATAATAAGATGCTGGCGGTTTTGATTATAATCGGCCTGGAACTTTTTCTTGTAAATTTCGTTGGTGTGCGATTGGTTCCGTCGGTCTATCTCTACCCTATTGCAATCTTATCAATCTTAATTTCGGTTCTTTTTGATGCCCGCCTGGGCATTCTTGTCACATTGTTAGTCGCGCTTCTGTTGGGAATATTGAATCGTTTCAATTTTTCCATAACTTTGATAACCGCCATTGCCGGCTGCGTCGCCTGCTTCTCTGCCGGTGAAGTCAGGCGGCGAAGCGAATTTTATCGCATTATAATTACGCTGTCTCTCTCTTATGCTATCATAGCGGCGGTTGTGGAATCGTTGAAATTATCCCCTGCTGAGGATTTATGGACCAATGTCGGTTACGGTTTGGCAAATGGCCTCATCGCGCCCCTATTGACTATCGGAATCTTGCCGTTTTTTGAATCATTATTCGGATTTTCTACTAATATCACTCTTCTGGAATTGGCGGATTTGAATCAGCCTTTATTAAAGAGACTGGCCATGGAAGCGCCCGGCACGTATCATCATTCCATCATCGTCGGAAACCTGGGTGAAGCGGCCGCCAAAGACATCGGCGCCAATCCTCTTCTGGCCCGGGTCGGAGCCTATTATCATGATATCGGAAAAATGGACATACCCGAGTATTTTGTTGAAAACCAGCTGGGTATTAAGTCAAAACATGATTCGCTCAATCCGACAATGTCCGCCCTGGTTCTGGCTTCTCACGTCAAAAAAGGCCGATTATTTGGTGAAGAAGCCGGGCTGCCCGATGCCGTATTGAGTTTTATTGATGAACATCACGGGACAACTCAGATGTCTTATTTTTACAATAAGGCCAGGGAAATGGATTTGCCAATTGATTCGGATGATGATTTTCGTTACCCCGGCCCAAAACCTCAATCAAAGGAAACGGCGATTATTATGCTGGCTGATTCCACCGAAGCCGCCAGTCGTACTCTCGATAACCCCACCTCGGCTCGAATTAAAAACCTGATACAGAAACTGATCAATAACAAGTTTACTTCCGGCGAACTAACCCAATGTGAGTTGACATTAAAAGATTTAAATGATATCCGTGAAGCCTTTGTCAAAATACTCATCGGCGTTTTTCATCATCGAATCCCCTATCCAAAAAAAGAAGGAGAAGAAGTCGAATAATGGACGAAAGTCGATTATTTTCCAATCAGCGCGGCCGACTCCCCCGAAAGGAATCAATTGCCCTGGCTGATTATATCATTCGCAAAGAAAAAGTAAAACTCCCGGTTAATATAATTTTCACCGATGACGCATATATTACCGAACTCAACTCCCGGTTCCGACAAAAACACCAACCCACCGATGTATTATCATTCAATTCTGACCCGGAACTGGAAATATTGGGCGAAATTTACGTTTCCATTGATACTGCCCGGCGACAGGCAAACGACTATTGCGTCCCTTTGAGAAATGAAATCCTGCGCCTGGTTTGTCACGGCGTTTTACATTTATGCGGTTATGAGCATTCAAAAAAGGCTGATAGAGAAAACATGAGAAACTTTGAAGATAAGTATTTATCCAAATTCACCGAGTTGAAAAATGCTTGAATTATTATTCTATATAATTGGTTCTGGTATTTTGCTATTTTTGGGCTATCTGGTTTCGGTTTATACGAACGCCATCTATATCGATCCCGATGAGGTCAAAGAGATATTTCCTGAAATTTCAGACCGCAAACGGCAACGACTGGAGAAATTTATCTCCAATCCCAGGGTCTTTTTTCAAATTGGCAGACTGATACGCGTTTCGGTTTCAATCCTTTTGGGAGCTGTTGCTATTCTGACGGTTTTGGATCTGGAGCAGCTAAATCTTATGCCTTCTTTTGGTCTTTATGTCATCATAATTCCATTATTCTGGATATTGACGGCGACGTTTTTTATATATTTGCCCCGCAGAATTACCATTGAGCAAGCCCACAGCAAGCTAATCCGCTTTCTTCCTTTAATGAATCTAATTTACATCCTGTTCTCACCCGCTATCAGAGTTTTATCGAGAATCTCTCCTTCGGATCAGCCCGAAGACATTACTGAAGAGCAAAAAGATGATATCGTCGAAAGAGCCATCGAAACCCTCGCCGAATCAGCCGGGATTTCTTCGCCAATCATTGAAGAAGACGAGAAGGAGATGATTCATCAGATTTTCCAGCTTGACGTAACCGAGGCTGAAGAGATTATGATTCCCCGCGTTTATATCACCGGAATTGAGATAAACGCTACGCTTGGCGAAATACAAAAAACCGTCGGAGAATTCGGATATTCTCGTTATCCCGTTTACAAGGAATCGATTGACAATATCATCGGGGTGCTATATGTTAAAGACCTGCTCCTCCTGAATGAGTCGGCCAGAAAGAATTTCACATTAAAAGACCATATTCGCCAGCCTTTGGTTATCGGTGAGCACAGGAAAATCGACGAGCTTCTGGCTGAATTTAGAAAAGCAAAGACCCATCTGGCTATCGTTATTGACGAATTTGGGGGAGTTTCCGGTCTTGTCACGCTGGAAGATATCCTTGAGGAAATTGTCGGTGAAATCGAAGACGAGCACGATCCTGAACACGTACGCGATATTGTCAGATTGGACAACGGAAACCTCGAAGTTTCCGGTACCTGTCCACTGGAAGACCTCGCCGATGAACTCGAAATTGAGCTGCAACAGAAAGATTTTGAGACCGTCGGGGGAATGATTTACGATGAGGTCGGCTCGGTTCCCTCAGAAGGCGCTTCGCTCCACTGGAAGAACTGCAAACTCACCGTAACGCAACTCGACGGCCAAAGAATTGTTAGAGTTTTGGTCATTCCCAGTCATTCCACGGGCCAATAAACCAAAAAAATCCAACTAAATTTGTGAAAAATCGTATAATTTGGGAACTTTTGCCGACGTATTAATATTTTAAATCGGACGGAACCGGGTTGTGTCAAATTCCGTAAAAAGAATATTGAGTGTGATGAAAATTAATTTTAAACTTGACAGAGAGAAAAATAGTCTTATTATAAGAAGCTATCCATTTTTGGAGGAAACAAATTGAGAGCGGGGATTTTTGGCGCCAGAAGGCGCTTTGTTTCTTCAGTGCTGTTTGCCATATTGTATATTTTCGTCGGCATCATCATCGCTTCAATGATTGATCTGCCGGCAAAACCGGTGGCCGAGAACAGAACCGATTTTAACACTCAGGATTCAACTTCCGACCGTCCGGTTGATTTTTCGACTCCTTTTATCGAAGTTGTCTCAAAGGCTCGCGATGCGGTAGTGAATATTACGGCGGAATCCGAACGTCGCGGATATGGAATCGATGAATATTTCCGATTTTTTGGACTGCAACATCCCCGGACGCAAAAATCTTTTGGAACCGGATTTATCTTCCGGGAAGATGGCTATATCCTGACAAATAATCATGTCATCTCCGGCTCCGACCGAGTTCAGGTAACCACTTCGGACAATGCCGTTTATGAGGCTGAAGTGATCGGAAACGATCCCGAAACCGATTTAGCCGTTTTGAAAATTAAGCCTCGCAGCGACTTGCCGGTAATTCCATTCGGACATTCTAAAGATTTGCAAATCGGAGAATGGGTTGTCGCTATTGGTAATCCCTTCCCTCAGACAGGGCTTGACAGGACCGTCACCGCCGGAGTCGTATCGGCGACCGGGCGGCGCAACTTTCGCTTTGCCGACGGCAATGTCATTTACCAGGACTATATTCAAACCGACGCCACAATTAATCCCGGAAACTCGGGCGGGCCGCTTCTAAATCTTAAGGGAGAAGCTATTGGAGTTAACGCCGCGATCTCGTCCCCAACGGGGGTTTCGGTCGGTATCGGATTTGCGATCCCTATCGATTTCGCACGAGCCATCGTTCCTGATTTAATCGCTCACGGAAACGTCTCGCGCGGATGGCTGGGTGTCAGCGCCATTGACGTCCCTTATGAAATGGCGGAAGAACTGAATATTGAAGGACAGGCGGTGATGTTTGAGCAGGTTCTACGCAACTCGCCGGCATCAAGAGCGGGTTTGAAACCACGGGATATTCTGGTAAAATTCGACGGACATTCGATTAAAAATTCCGATGATTTCAGTTTCCAGGTCGCCAGTACTCCCATCGGCGATACGGTTGACCTGGAATTAGTGCGAAACGGCGAACCATTAAATCTCAAAGCTTTGATCGGCAATAGAAACCTTGCCCTTCAAACGGTTAATTCACCGCGCCAGCAGCCTTATTCCGAAGATTACTGGCTGGGCATGGAAGTTGCTGATTGTTCGCCCCAAGTTGCCAATCAACTCGGCGTTGATTGTCCTCCGTCGGGAGGGGTAATCGTGACCAATGTAGCCGTTGGTTCACCGGCCTACAACAGAAACATCGTTCCCGGCGTAGTTATAGTAGAGATCGACAGATTTGAGATAAACGATATTCGCGATTATCGCGAAGCGGTGGATAAATTGACAGATAGAAAAAAATCAATTTCGTTTATAATCTACGATACCGAGGGAAATACTCGCTGGGTTGGCATCAGACCAAATCGGTAGTTTTCCCATAACATATAGATGAAGGAGGAGCCTTAAACTAAGTGGCTAAACAATCGAGACGATATCGGGACGAAGACCGTTCCCTGGATCTGTACTTGCGTGAAATAGGATCCACCCCGTTGATCACCGCTCAGGAGGAAGTTAAGTTGGCCCAACGCATTCGCAAAGGCGACAAAACCGCTTTGGAAAAACTGACCAAAGCCAATTTGCGCTTCGTTGTCAGCGTGGCCAAAAATTACCAGAATCAGGGTCTCTCTCTGGCGGATTTAATCAATGAGGGGAATATCGGCCTTATTAAAGCCGCCAAGCGTTTTGATGAAACGCGCGGTTTTAAGTTCATTTCGTACGCGGTCTGGTGGATACGTCAGGCGATTTTGCAGGCTCTGGCCGAACAGAGCCGGATCGTCAGGCTTCCCCTGAACCGGGTCGGTACCCTGCACAAAATCGGCAAGGTATCATCCCGCCTCGAGCAAACCTACGGACGCAATCCGTCGCCCGAGGAAATTGCCAAAAAGCTGGAGCTTTCCGAAAACGAAGTGTCGGATACGCTGAAGATTTCCAACACGCATCTGTCTTTGGATCAGCCGTTTTCGGTCTCCGAAGATAATTCGCTGATTGATATTCTCGAGGATGAGTATCAGCCGGGACCCGATGAAGCGCTTCTGGATATGTCGCTCCGGGTAGAAATCGACAAGGCTTTGGATACTCTGACGCCTCGTGAAGCCGAGGTCATCAACCTCTATTTCGGCCTCAACGCGGAAAAAGCGCTGACGCTGGAAGAAATCGGCACCCGTTTTAATCTGACCCGTGAACGAGTCCGGCAGATTAAAGAAAAAGCGATTCGGCGTTTGCGCCATGCTTCGCGCAGCCGCTCGCTTCGAGCATATTTGAGTTAAGAAAAAACCAATTTATGTCTAAATCAAAAACCCCCGCTTGAAAAGGCGGGGGTTTTTATTTTGTCCGCACATAACAATATTATTTTTTATCTGTCGCGTCTGAAAAATGCATCTGAACTATTACCCAGTTACCACCCCGTTTTTCCAAGACACCTGTCCAACGAACGTCTTCCCAGTTGGCCGGCTGTCCCTTCCATGTATTATAATCATCAAGTCGCGCATGATACCAGGCCACATCACCTGATTGAGAAAAGTTTATTTCCAGTTCCTTGATTTCGTATCTGACGGCTTTGAAATCTTCAAGCATGAAGAAGTTTTCCGTCAGGTTTTCGAATGCCTTGCGGCCTTTAATCGTACCGGCATTGTCGGGTGAAAACCAGAACAATTTTTCATCATCAGCCATGCCGCTATAGAGTAAATCTTTATCCTTATTTCCTGCCCAGCCGATACTGGCGTGAATTACTTTTTCAATTACCGGCAATTCGACAGCCGAAGTTTCTTCGTGACTCATTTCCTGACATCCTCCTGTTAGTATTAAAAATAGAGTGAGCAGAATGAAAAGTGACTTGTATATCATACATATCCTCCTCCCCAATGTCCCCTGGATTTAGATTGACCTTATTCTTATAGATGACGATTTTATCAGTAGTTTATCCAAAATTAAAACGCCCCGTCAATGGAATCCATTATTCATGATTGGCATACGTCCACGTGCGCAAACAAAAGTGTAGAGCAGGAGTTTTCAACTTCTGCCCTACTCGCTAAAACAATATTGGTTGCTTAAACCACTAATAAGAATTAATATAGACTTATCTATTAGGGAAAGAAGTATCATATGAAAAAAAGAGATGTGATAAATACCCATGACAGAGAAGCCTCTCAATATGACCAGCAGGTTCGCGACTACGAATATTATGTTCACGATATTCTCTTTGGAATGTGCTACGAATTCATAAACGAAAACCAGTATTTACTTGATATAGGCATTGGCACCGGTTTGGCCTCCCTGCCATTTGCAAAGGCTGGTTTGCAGGTTTATGGATTCGATGGATCGACGAAAATGCTCAAAATATGTGACTCAAAATCTTTTGCCAGAGAACTGAAAAAACATGATATTCTCAATCCGCCTTATCCTTATGGTGATAACTTTTTTGACTACGTGATTTCGTGCAGTGTATTCCATTTTTTTGGCGAGTTGACATCGATTTTTAATGACGTTAACCGCATTATCAAGCCAAACGGCATTTTTGCATTTACGATTGGTGCCCCGGATACAATCGACATAAAAACAAAGGACGGGAGTAATCCCGAATACATGGAAAAGCCAACTTCATGGGGTGAGCCGATAATCGTGCATTATGACAGCTACATAATGAGACTGTTAAAAGGCCATAATTTTGAGATGATAAAAATTCAGAAGATTTTAATTCCCGATGGTGAGAAAGGCCGCGACGATAATATATTATTTAAGATCTACGTCGCTCGGCAATCAAGTAATTAATCAACGGGACGTGCACAACCTCAACATTATTAGCTCGATATTTTGAAAGAATCCCTATAATTACATAGCACTATTCCTCTTACAGCGCAGGATAACCCAGGCAGGACTACCCCGGCTTCCGTATAAATCGATTCCAAGTAGGTTAGTGATGGCGGTGCTTCTGCCTGTAACGCAGTCTCCAATTCTCGAATCACTGCAGCGTCGATGGTGTTGTCGTCTGAGGCCTTACCAATAAAATTCGGTACTGTCCTAATTTGAACTTACAAAACTTCATCCCAAATTGCAATATTATTTTTAATTCCCGCCGCCATAGCCGGAGTCATTTTCAGGGTACTATGGATTCTCATAAAATTATAATGCCAAAAATGCAGGGCAATGGCCGCCTTTAGATTCTCGACCGTCTTAGAAAAAGCATTGGTTAACCGTGTAAATCGCCTGAGTTGTGTACGTATCGTCAAGTTTTGCCTCTCAATATATGACGTACAAATCTTTTCAGGTTTGGGATCGCCTACTATTATGCTTGTATCAGTTCCCCGTAACCGGGATGGGCTATAACCCTCGCGGCCAGAGCCATCACCATGATAGAGCTTTCTAAGCATGGCGTAATTGACTGAGCGGCCAAAAGTCCAAATTACAGCATCGATATAAGGTCGGTACATATCAGTTGTCAATTGGAAGCGGCCATTAATCCGCTTGCTCAATTCGGCAATAAAACTATAAGTACTTAGATTGTTTCGCTTTCCAATATAAAATGCGGGGACAAGTTTAGTTTCACGGTCTAAAGCCACAAAAACGTATTGATCGCCCTTTTGACAACCATTATTCAATTCGGCCTCTGTTAACCGCTTTTGCTTTTTAGCGACGTAAGTCCAAATTTCATCAACCTCAATATAATTACATTTAAGATTGCGGAATCTGTTATACATATCATATCTGCAAGCCTCACTAACCGAAATCATTAAACGGGTAATTGTATCACGATGGGAACCAGTAATTCTTTCGATTCCGCGAATACTATTTCCTTCGACTAAAAGGCTCAAGACCATTTTCTGTTTCTCGCATTTAAGTTGGTTCATGGCTTTCCTCTTGACTTTTTGCACGGGAAAGCCGATATTTTATATGCTTGGCTGTACGGCCTGTCCGTGCAGTTAATGCTACCCCGTCCCGATGTTCGCGCATCGGGCGGGTGTTTAAAGGCGGCCCAGAGCGGCATTATTACCGCCCTGAGCCTGTATTTTTAGGGATTATGGTGGTGGCGGACGCGCCAAGCAATTAGTGCTTGACAGCATGTTTAATAATTTGTATCTTGACATAGGAAAGCCTCATAATAAATTTTTTTCGTCTTGTCGTTTTCCGGGTTTTAGCTGAGCGCTACCACGCTCAGCTTTTTTAATGTCAATCCTCTTTAGTTATTTGCCTATATTCGAATCTGCCTCGCTGACTCTCAGGTTTTACATTTTTTCTTTCCAATTTGCCCTTATCACTTAATTTTTTCAGGTAGTTTGCGAGAATTGATTGAACTCTGGCTCTTTCAGTTTCTTTTCTTATTCCCGCCGAAATAAGGCGGTCTGTAATTTGCCGACCCGTAAACCATTTACCTTGAAAACGTTCAATCTGATATAGCATTGATTGATGTAGTGTTTGTTTCTTAGAGCCACTATCAGCTTCCTCACTACGTAATTCATGACCTTTAATTAATAACTGAACAGCTTCAAGCTCTTGCTGAGCGTGGTCAATAATTGCTCTTAGCTTTTGTTCAGTTTCAATCAGGGCCTGCATAGACAGTAACATTTTTTACCTCCAAAACAAATTCTTTTCGCTCATCCAAATATACGGATATTTTTATTCTCTGTCAAGGGGAAATGAGAAAAAAGTGAGAAAAAACGAAGAAAACGAAAGAATCTGAAAAATCTGAAAGAGGGGGGCTCATTATTTTTTATTTTTATGTTGCATTTCGGTTTTTGAACTATTATCTTGATGAGTGAAAAAACCCAGAATCTTGTGAGGACTCTGGGTTTGGATAATTTACCTACTGGCTGATCCAGTCGCCAGTAAAAACACAATGCCGACTGGGACAGACTGGATTGGCCGGTAACGCTTTATCCATAGTAAACATTTTTAATAGTTTTGTCAAGCGTTTTTGATAAAATGCAGAGGGGGGAGTATATCCCCAGAAAGGAGGCAAATCATGCCTTCGACAAGATTGCATGGGCCGTATCTATTAACCAGCGAAGGGATAGATACCCATGTTGACCAAGTGGGAATTGGGGCATACGCCCTGGGTTATGTTGGAACGGATGGGACATTTCATGTTCAAAGAATCGGGCGTTCAGATGACAACCTTAATAATCGGTTGCACCAATATTTACCTCTCAAGAAATATAGGACTTATAAATATGGGTTTCTTGGGACATCTAAAGAATGCTATGAGTATGAATGCAAAATATGGCACGCATTTAGACCGAAGAATAATCCTAATCACCCGGACACGCCGGACGGAACAAACTATCCCTGTCCAGTACCGAATTGCACCCGCTTGTAGCGTTTTCAAGTTCTTCATCCATCAGACGAAGAACATCACATAGGGCTACATAATAGCCCAAATACCAATAACCTGATTCAGGCGAGCCATTTTTAATGCTCGCCTTTTTATTTAAGAGTTCAGGATATTCCTGCTGGAGTAATTTTTTTAATCCTTCAGCCTTAGCTCGTATTTTTGTATCAAATGTCATTTTATCTCCTTTATCAACTTATCGGTAAATACTTAATCAGCCTGAAATTAGGACAGTACCTAAAATTCCCGAAAACCTCGGCACCAACCGCCTTCTTCAACTCCTTCAGGGTCTTTTCGCGATCGCGTACTTGTTGCCAATCACTGGCTATCTTCCAGTCCAAGTCCAAGAGAAACATGAGAGCCACTTGATAATCTCCGGCCTGCTGCATCGTTGCCTGTTTTTCCGGCGTCGTGAAAGCTCCACTGAGTTGTCGTCGGATGAAGTAGGCAAAGAGTGATCGTGTTCGGACTTCAATATGAATTCGTTCTCTATGCCAAAAAGAGGATGAAAACACTATTTAGGTAATTGGAAATGGTGGAAGAAAATTGATCTTCCATCCTTTTTTTTGTGACTCATGTTGGCTTAACTGGTGATTTTATAAGGATATCGAAATTTCATTTGGGGGGAAATTACCGGCTCAAATTTGGGTAAACGGCTAATTCCGTACATTCATGGTGCGGTGTGTCCATCATCAGAGATTCAATATAACGTGTTGACAAAAATAATCTTGCGCTCATTATTAATGGAGTAGGTTTAACCGGGAGATGTAATTTCATCGTTTTAGCCGGAATAAATCGGGCGGTCGGAGTTTTATATGCCGGAGGATAAATTTATGAGCGAAACTGAACGCGAAGTCGAAATTCAAAAGCTAATAAAGCGAGTTAATGAACTTGAAGGTATGGTCGCGAGTTTAACAGAGTCCAAGGAAGCGCTCGAGGCTATTACCGACACGGCGGAAGATTCAATCTTTATTAAAGGTATTGATTTCAGATATACCTTTGTGAATCCCGCCATGGAACGCACGCTTGGCATGCTGGCTTCAGAGCTAATCGGAAAAGCACCAGTAGAGGTATTCGGCGAAGATGAGGCCAGGATAATCGCATCGGTAGATAAGCCTGTTTTAGAGGGTCAAACCGTTAATGCGAAAAGAACCCTCAGGATCAATGGTATTGAGCGAACATTTCACACGGTTCAAACGCCTGTTTTCGATTCAAAGGGAAACATCAAAGCTATCTGCGGTATTGTGCGTGATGTTACACATCTGCAGCGAGCCGAAGAAACAATACGAGAGAGTGAAGAGCGTTTTCGTTCATTGACATCACTCAGCCCGGTTGGCATTTTCCAGGCAGATGCGCATGGTAACGGTATCTATGTAAATGAACTGATCTGCAAATTCACCGGCATGAAAGTAGAAGAGCATTATGGCGATGGATGGGCCAGGGCGATACATCCTGATGAGCGGGAAGAAGTCTATCATGTATGGCATCAGACAATAAAGGGAGAAAGCAGTTTTGACATCGAGTTCAGGTTCATCTCTCAGGATGAGTACAGGAAGACTACCTGGGTGTCGAGCAACTTCTCGGCTTTAATAGATCAGAATGAAAATATAATCGGCTTTATAGGTACTCTTACAGACATCACCGAGCGTAAGCGGGTGGAAGAGGCGCTGAGAAAGAGTGAAGAAAAGCTCCGAACCTACAACGAGGAATTACGTATTGAGCGGCAGGCGCTCCATCAGAAAAATATCGCTCTCAAAGAGGTACTCGAACAAATTGAAGCCGGTAAGGATCGGCTGGCCGGGCAAATAAAGGCAAATATCGACCGAATCATCATTCCGATTATTAACGGCCTATCCGATAAATCCTCGAGTGATATGGATAGCTATGTCAGACTTTTGAAAAGCAGTCTTTCGGATATCACATCTCCCTTTATTGGTCATCTCGAGTCTGAATATTCCCACCTTACTTTACGTCAGATGGAAATTTGCAACATGGTAAAAAGCGGGATGAGTTGCAAAGAGATTTCCGCCTCCTTGAATATTTCGGTCCAGACGGTTTTAAAACAACGGACGCTCATTCGTAAAAAATTGGGACTATCCAATAAAAAAATAAATCTCGCGTCATATTTACATTCCATGAGTAAAATAAAAACGTAATTAAAATTTTCAAGCTGAGAACATCATAGATCAAAATTAAACGACATTAAAACCGAGAAGAAGAAGATAAACTGCCAGAACGAGCAAAAGGCTTCGAATAGTAATTACTATAGGCCTGAATCCTTTTTCATGTACCTTTGCCAAGCCTTTTAATCTCAACCAATTGAGTACACGGATTCTGACTTTCACGATGTAGGGAACCAAGGGTATAAGTATGGCCAGAACAATTGCGACCGCGATATATTCCATATTAGGTTCCATAATTCCCTCCTTTTTATAATCATCAATAAATATACAAAACCGCCCTTAAAATATTCAACCGGAATTAACTGATTTTCTGTAATAAAAATCTCTTGGATAAACAGATCGCTCGAATTATAATTATAGGGGTGGCTAAAATTATATCTTCTTTGCTACAGCTAACGCTGCCAGAGCTTAAAAAAATGAGGTGAGGTTATGCGAAAATTATTCTTTCTTCCAATATTATGCGTATTAATTGCGTTCTCCGGATGCGGTGAGAAAAATATCGATCCGGTATCTCCCGCAATTGAAAATCCGGAAATTGTTCCGGAAGACGTCCTAAAGATTATGGAACAGTATGTCCCCGATGAGGAAAATTGGACCGAAAACAGCCTTGACGCTTCCGGAAACATTACCGAAACATTATCCGGAGACTATGACATATATTCCGTGACGCTCCTTTGGGGTAATTTCATGCCGGGAACTGATATTGATAATGCTCTCGATGATTGGTCGGGCAGTCTGTCATTCAATGGCGTCGGAGAAATCAAGGTTTCTTTCCTAATTGATTTTGAGCGAGGCCAAGATGAATTACTGTTTGATAATATTCCTACTTCGGAATCATGGGTTTCATATACTGGTTTGGATTTGGACGGCATCAGCTTTTTGGTATTTTTCGATAAGAGTGTTTATTATTTTGCCGCGCCGATTTTGACCTTTAAAACCGAACAAATTACTCTTGAATTTCCCTTTGAAAAACTGGCTAAACTTGACGCCTATTATCCCACCAGTAATAGCGGCGGCGTCGGGATTCACTCCCGCCTGGTATGGGATAACAATTGCCAGGGTGGATTAATGGAAGGTAAATGGATAAAAGAATCATTTGGATCAGGTAAAGGGAGAATTGAGGCTCTCTGGATTGATCGTTTTGGCGAACCGTTTGGTTATTTCACGGGTATGTTCTGGACTGATGACAGTGGCCGTGGAAGATTTTTTGGGAGCGTTTCGGGTTATATTACCGACCACGTAATTGCCGAAGTCAAAGGTTGCTGGTATTATGATGATTTGAGATTGTGCCCGATGTGCGGTGAATCGCATGGCGTCTTCATGGGATATTATCGTAATATTATGGACGGTACTCACGGTAATATCGCCGGTGAATTCGGCGATATGGCCATTGATCCCACAATTTTGGAACTGCCTTTGAGCGGAATTTGGAAACAACGCTGCCGTAAACCGTCTCATTCATTTAATGATTCTGAGGGAGTTGGCCAATAAATTTATTAATGCGTAAATTATTAAAAAGCCCGATACTCTCATCGGGCTTTTTTGTTTATAATTTCATTCTACTATGCGGCACCATTCGCTAATCAACTTGAAAGCGAATACTCACATCTTACCCTACGGGAGGTGGAAGTCTGTACCCTTATTAAAAACGGTATGAGCTGCAAACAAATTGCACTTTCATTAAGTATTTCACCACAAACTGTTCTGAAACAGCGGTCAATTATAAGAAAAAAATTAGGTATAAATAATAAAAAGGTAAACCTCGCATCATATCTTCAATCAATGAAGTAAGCCAAAACTTAAGGTAATGATATGCAACTCATTGTTAAATAAGAGATTTTAGAAACAACTAATAACTGTGTCATTAATCGTATATAAAATAAGGTATATATCGTACCCTATAAATGCCCAAAATTACCCTCTTGCCAAATGCCTAAAACACATTTTATTGTAAACTACAAATGTGCTCGTTTCGAACGGATCCCCTCGGCGGCGCATTCCCCCCCAAGAGCGCATAAGAGCACTGCGCCTCCAGTTCGATCGGGCACTTTTTTTATACGAGTAATATTAGTACGTGGATTAAATAAGATTATTTGGCATCGCGGACGTAACCTTGACGCCCGCCGTTTTAATTCCCGATGGCAATTATCATCGGGAATTTCATTTGTGATTATTCGCAGAATATCTTTACGGTTTCTTTTTCGTCATCGACGACTATGCTGGTTTCTTTTAATCCCATCAAAAGATTGTCGATGGCATTGGAGTCGAGGTTATTGAGGTCAATATTAATTCCTTTATCTTTGAAATGATTGCTGATTTTTTCCTTGTGGCCATTCGGCAGAATAGAGCCGAGCTTCATGCCAGCCTTGATAAGCATTATCGGTACTTTAATATTGACCCAGTCTCCATGGCGGCCTCCGGCGCCTTGGCCATTTTTAGGCTCAACCATGATTCTTAAACTTTTTGGTTTTCGTGTTTTTGTTTTGGTTGATGCAACCGCTGCGTCGTTTTGTTCTTGGTCCAGAGCGTCAAGCAATTTCTCCGCCTCTTCGGCCGTGATTTTCCCCTCGGCGACCATGTTGAGGATTTTTAGTCTTTCTTCTGACATGACTATTCTCCTTTCTCCATTATTTTCAAAGCTTCTTTAACCGAAATTTCGCCCCGTTCAATGCTGTTAAGAATCTCGATAGACCCGGATGTGGGGTTGATCTCGATAAAATCGAGAGATGATGATATTTTATTCAATCGGTTTTTTACCGTCGGGTAACTGATACCAAAAAACTTCTCCATTTGCGTAATTGAGCCGTGACAGCGAACGAAAGCGGCAATAAATATTTGCTCATCGGCAGTTAATCTTGCCAAAGGCGGTAAATCAAATTCGCCGTTTATTTCAATTCCGGTATTGGCCAATCCGACCTTCTTTATGACAATTTCTTCATTCCCGGTAAGCCTGGTTAATTCCTGCCAATCGTGTGCCATTTTATTCCCTCCGATTAATATTCTTAATATCTTGTACGATCAAACATTAAAATTGTTCAATATAATATTGAATTATTTTATGAAACACAATGAATTTATCAATAATTTTAAGAAATCTTGAGAAATGGATTGATTTTTGACGAAATTAGTGGATTTTTCAGGTACTTTGTGGATGTTCACATACTAATTGATATATAAAAACCTAATTAATCCTGCAGCTCTTTTGTCAATTCCATAATCCTGTCATTGGGGATCGCGGGCCAGCTTTCGACTACATGAGCGCCGTGAGACCGGGTAATAAGGGAAACTTTAACCGCGGTTTCTTCATCAGGGGCCTCATATATATCCATAAAATCCCAGGTACCCAGAAGCGCATAATGCGCCAGGAATGTTACTTCAGGGCATTTTTGTTTAATTTCGGTAAGCCATGTCCGCGCTTCGCCTTCGCGGTCTCTAAGTTTTGAGGCAACTTCAATCAGATTGGCATCCGCCTTTGTTATTTTTGTCATTAAAACAAATGTTTTCATAAAACAACCTCCCTGTAAAACTCCCTGAGCGCGGAATAATTTATTTTGTCGAGTTGTCTGGAATCTATGAATCAGTCCGGAAAGACCTAACTCCAAAATATATACGATTTAAGAGATGATTTTAGAAGCCAAAAAACTAAACCTATTTTATATTTGAGCTACCTCCGAAACTGCCAACTATTTTTTGCTTAATACGTTTTGAATATCGATTCCGGTCGGATATTGAAATACTTTCAAATCGAATAATGGGATGGCGGCCAAAAAATGATCAAAAATATCCGATTGAATTCCCTCATATCTAATCCAATCTTTGTCCGAGCTGAAAACATAGATTTCTAACGGTAATCCATGCTCTCCCGGTTGGAGCTGGCGGATTAGAAACGTCATGTCTTTGTTTATCATCGGATGGTTTCGCAGGTAGGCCGCGATATAGGCCCGCAGGGTTCCGATATTAGTCAGATTGCGCGCGTCGGCAAGGTTTGAACCTGAGATTCCCAATTTCTCATTGTGAGTTTTTAATTCGATCCGTTTGTTTTGAATATATTCGGACAGCATTATTATTTTTTCAAATTCGGCAATCATATCTTCGGTGCAGAATTTAATGCTGTTAATATCGATATTAATGGCTCGTTTAATCCGGCGCCCTCCCGAATCGGACATTCCCCGCCAGTTTTTGAACGTGTCGGATACCAGTGTATAAGCGGGTATGGAAGAAATTGTTTTATCCCAATTTTGAACTTTGACGGTGTGGAGAGAGACATCTATAACATCACCGTCGATTCCGTATTTGGGCATTTCGATCCAATCGCCAATTCTAATCATATCATTAGCCGATAATTGAATACCGGCCGCCAATCCCAAAATGGAATCCTTAAAAACCAGCATAATAACGGCCGTTATCGCCCCCAGGCCGGTTAGTAGAGCCCAGGGTTTTTGCCCCATGATGGTTGCGACAGTTATAATGGCTACGGCGATAACTCCGATTATTTTTACAATCTGAATATAACCTTTGATAGGTTTTTGCCGGGACATCTCAAAGGTGCCATAAATATCAATGACGGCATTCAGAAAAGCGTTAAAGGCAGACATTCCGGTCAGGGCCATATAGGCCACAGAAAACCTTTTCAGATAAACCGAGATCTCAGGGAAAAAATCAGCGCAGAAATACAGTACAAGGGCGGGGGCCAGGTGAGACAGGCGGGAAAAAACTTTATGCCTGAGAAGAATATCGTCCCATTGTGTTTTACTTCTTTTAACTACATAAGAAATAATCGAAACCAGGATTCTTCTGGCTGCCAAATTAGCGATTGCCGCCAGAATAATTAGTCCCAGCGCGAGCATTATCCAGCTTGATATCACTGATAACGCTTCCGAGAAACCCAGCCCGGTTAACCAATTTTGAATATATTCCTGCATGGCCTAATTCCCTCAATAATGTTTAGTATCAATAATAAGAATCAGGTAATAAAAAGCAATTTCTAAATTCCGAGAAATTTCCAAGAGCTTTCTCTGTTACGGGTAGAGAACATTTCTCAAAATGGGTTTGTTTCCTCAGATTAACGTTTTTGGTCATATCAAGTCGGTGGTAAATACGACAGGCGAGGGCCTGTTTTTTTGTAGGGACAACTCTCGAGTTGTCCTGAAATTGCAAATACTCGCAAACGCGGGCTCGTCGCGACAAGCCCCTGCGGTTATGTATATCATTTATATAATCCATACTACTAACTGCGGGTTATTCGGAAACAATGTGGGATTGGTTGGATAAATGTATGTGCACCTTTCAGGAACACACTCGGAGAATTTAGTTCTTTCGGGGGAGCAACCGGGTCAAGTATAACCACTCCGACAGCGACAAGATTTAGTTGTTGTGCAAAAATCGGGGAAACCTTATATTATTATAGAGGAGGTTGACGCTTGGGTACATTCATAGCAATTCTAATTCTAACGACTGCCGTGGCTGGGCTGGTCAAAAAGCTTAGCGAGCGTAGTGTATCGCTAAAACGGTGGAGTTGGCATCTCGGCGTCTTGATTGAGGCGACCGGAGTGCTTATCGCTATCCTCGGCTTCTGGCCTTCCGACAAACCCGCAACTCCTTCCGATGTTAGCAGTATCATATCCGAAAAAGTGGACAGCCTTCAGACAGATATCTTTGTCAAACTCGACAGTGACCACGAGGAGGTCACTTGCCGCATGGACAGACTTGAAGCGCTAATTAAGAAGACTGCCGGTCAGCCCGAACCCGATAGTTCTTTCCTGGCGGAAGCCCGTTCGCAGGCGGAATGCCTGGAGGGGATCGTCGAGACAGCGCTTGATAAAGGAATCGTGGCAATCGGTTTACAAAAGTATGATGAGGCCCTGACTCTTCTAGATATTGCCCTGAAGGCGGCAGGCGAAAACCTAATCCAGCGTGCCAAGGTTTTATTCTATATCGGGCTCATTCACTCCAAACGAGGGGAGTACATACTGGCGTTTGAATTATATGACAGTTGTATAACAGATGATCCAAGAAAATACGGAGCGTGGAATAACCGAGGCTCTGCGCTGTCCAGACTCAATCGATTTGATGAGGCATTGAATAGTTATGACAGCGCTCTTGCCTACAAACCTGACTTCCAAGATGCCTGGTATAACCGCGGTATTGCGCTATCTGAACTCGGTTTTCATAAAGAAGGGATTGCCAGTTATGACAGCGCTCTGGTTTATAAACCTAATTACCATGAAGCTTGGTACAATCGTGGTAATGCGCTGGACAATCTCAATCTTTACGAGGAGTCGATTGCCAGTTATGACAGCGCTCTGGTTTATAAACCTGACAAGCACGAAGCTTGGTACAATCGCGGTATTGCGCTGGGCAAACTCAATCTTTACGAGGAGTCGATTGCCAGTTATGACAGTGCTCTGGTTTATAAACCTGACGGCCATAAAGCGTGGCATAACCGTGGTAATGCGCTTCATAAACTTGGCCTTCACAGGGAGTCGATTGCCAGTTATGACAGCGCTCTGGTTTATAAACCTGACGACAATGAAGCGTGGTCCAACCGTGGCATTGCGCTGGGCAGACTCAATCGATTTGATGAGGCATTGAATAGTTATGACAGCGCTCTTGCCTACAAACCTGACTTCCAAGATGCCTGGTATAACCGCGGCATTGCGCTATCTGAACTCGGTTTTCATAAAGAAGAGATTGCCAGTTATGACAGCGCTCTGGTTTATAAACCAGACAACCACAACGCTTGGTACAATCGCGGTATTGCGCTGGGCGTACTCAATCGATTTGATGAGGCATTGAATAGTTGTGATAGTGCTCAAAAATATTCAATGGACAAATCAGAGGTTATTGTCCTTAGGCAATGGATATTGGATTTAATGAACGATTAGGCACATTGGGAAACATCGTACTATCCAGTAGGGACAACTCTCGAGTTGTCCCATTGTCGAAACCGCAGGGATTTCAACCTACAAATCCGGGGATGTCACAGGCGAAGGCCTGTTTTTGGCTGTCGCGTAATTTATCTGAACTTTCGCCAAGAGAATTAATTGAGCATTCAAATTGAGTTATGAGAAAATAGTGAGGCGTCAAAATAAGGCGCATTAATATTGGCCGCCGACTGATTGAGCCCGCTGTGATTGGTTTATGGTAATCCGACGGGATTCTTTGTCAGGAAATGCATCGTTCATTGAAATATGGAATTCATTTAAGTCGGCATTTAATCGATTGGTACAAATCTTAAGTCTTCTTAGTGCCTTGATAAAATAAGGATTGATATCCTGTGTGGAGCCAATCGAATCCAAAAGATAATCTTCGATTTCCGTGAGCCCCTTCATTTCCGATTGCAATTTTCCAATGCGACCTGCCAATGATTGGCTGGCCTGGGTGATGGAGTCGGCAACCTCGGCTAATTCATCGCCGCGCCGGAGAGTCAATTTCCAGCCAAAATCACCTTTACTCATTTTATCAATAGCGGTTGAGAGCCGTTTTCCCGGTCCCATGATACAATGAGTACATTTTCTTATTGTCAAAATCAAAAGAATTGAACCAACTAAAACGATGATCCCCGCGATTACCGGAAAAATTCCCGCCGCAAGGTCAAAAAAAGAGCCTGATTTATTCAGGCTTACTATGTTTCGATTGAGATAAAGAAAGGGAGTTATAAAAATGAACATCAATGCTATCACAAGATAAGTCAGTGAAATTGGCTTAAGCCATTTGCCGATGTTAAAAATGATTTTAGATCGCATACGGCGATTGTTCATTTTCGACTCCTTCACATTACTTGCAATAAAGGTATCGGCCGTTTGCGAATCACACTTGAGACAAAAACAGGTTATTTTTTCTTGACTATTGCATCGCGCTCCAATACTATTTCAATATCATGAAAGCTCCTTTTCCGCATGATGTCAGAGCGGTATTTACCGCGGGCGCCAAAGGACTGGCACTGAAGAAAATTTTTGCCGGTACTTTTTATCTGCTCATCGGGTATATTCTTTATACCGCGTTCACTTACCTGGCTCTATTGTACGATAGCGTTAGCTTTGAATATATCTGGCAATCGTACGGCGCTTTTCCTTTTCGTATTTACCCGTTTGATACCGTTATCGGATCGATAATTCAGGCATTCGGTCTCGTCTTCGCCGCGCTGGCCTTATCTTCCGGTATCATGGCCGGAGCGGTTATCAATTTCGAGGAAATACGCGGTAATTATTTCTTTTCCGCTTTTAATGCCATAAAATTTACTTTTTCGCGAATACCGACAATGATTCTGGGTTATGTTTCGGTGGCCGCTTTTGTCGGCTTTATCTATCTGCTTGGTCTTTTAATCGGCTTGATTTCACGCGTTCCGTTCATTGGAGAGGTTCTGGTTGGCCTGTTTTACCTGGTACCGGTATTCGTAACTCTGGTTTTTGTTGTCTTTATAATTTTCGCGGTGTGCGTCTCGGTGTTTTTATTTCCGGTTACAATCGCCGCAGGAAAAGAGAAGGAGCTTTTCGGTCCGCTCCTGCAAATGTTTTCAGTTCTCATAAAAGAACCGTTGAGGTTTTTCTGGTATCTCGCCCTCACCTTGATTCAAGCCAAGCTGTTTTCATTCATTCTGGCGTATGTGTTTTTTAGAACAATTCAGCTTTCGCGATTAATCCTTTATACGGGGGGCGGTGAAAAAATATCGCGCATGTTCGCGTCGGCGGTTAATTCCTTGCCAACCGATTCAACTCTTGCCAAATTTGTTTTTAATATATTTCCCGGCGTAGATTTTGGATTCGGATTCTCTCGCTGGAGCCAGGCCGGCGATCCTTCACTCGGTACAATTCTTCTGGCGATTTCGTTTTTTATATTGTTTGTCTTAATCCTCGGATATGCGCTCTCAATTATTTCTTCGGGACTGGCACGAGGTTACGTTGTTATCAGGCGAATGAAAGACGATTATTTTATCACCGAAGAAGATCCGCTTAACAATTCCAACGGTTACGCCAATCCTCCAATTAATGAAGATGCAGAATAACGGATTTATATAGATTGGAAAAACAATGAGTTTCTGGGCTTATTTTTGGATTTTCGCGCCTCCGGTAATTCTGGTTGTTATCGGGATTATTTATTACTTGGTAACTTCACCGGTCGAAGAGGCGGGGGATAAATCATGAATTCGATTCATATCGGGCTTGTACTATATTTATTATTTTTGATTTTCATCGCCTTCTACTCATTCCGCTTTAATAAAACCATGGGTGATTTTCTTCTGGCGGGCCGAAAACTTGGCGTCTGGGTCGTCACTTTTTCCGAACGCGCTTCCGGCGAATCAGCCTGGCTGCTTCTCGGGCTCCCCGGCGTCCTTTTCGCCTCTGGTTTTATGGAATTATGGGTCGCCGTAGGATGCACCTCGGGAATTTTATTTTCATGGATGTTTATTGCTCGCAAATTGCGGCTTGAAACCGGAAAATATAACGCCCTGACTCTTCCCGATTATCTGGAAAAAAGGTTCGGCGATGACACACACGGTTTGCGAATATTTGCCAGTATTGTCATCACATTCTTTTTTACTTTTTATGTTTGCGCCCAGCTCATGGCGGCCGGAAAACTATTTTCGCTCTTTCTTCCCATTAATGAATTGACGGCGATGTTTATCGGTGGGGGGATAATCGTCTTTTATACTCTCATGGGTGGCTTTCTGGCCGTCGCCTGGACCGATTTTGTGCAGGCTATCTTAATGATTTCGACACTGGTGATCCTTCCTATCGTTGCTGTCATGGAATTGGGCGGATGGAATTCCGCTATTGAACAAATTACCATCGCCAGTCCCAATCATCTTGATATTTTGGGCGGGCAAACAGGAATCGTCGCCTGTCTGTCAGTCATCTCCGGATTAGCCTGGGGGTTGGGTTACATGGGACAGCCGCATCTGTTGACGCGATTTATGGCTGTCAAAAATCCCAATGATTTGCGCAAAGGAACCGTTATCGGAATTAGCTGGGCGGTGATAGCCTTCTGGGGAGCCATGTTTATCGGACTTTTTGGGCTTATTCTTCTGGCCAATAACCCCGAGGCCGCCGCCGATCAGGAAAAAGTTATGCCGCTTTTAGCCATAAAACTCCTTCCGGGATGGTTGGCCGGGATACTTTTGGCCGGAGCATTGGCGGCAATGATGTCAACCGCCGACAGCCAGCTTTTGGTAACGACTTCGGCCCTATCCGAAGATATCTATCACCAACTGATGAATAAACAAGCGGCCGACAAAACACTGGTCGGCATGTCTCGCATTATTACACTCTGCGTCGGTGCGGTCGCATTTATTATTGCGCTGATATCTGAAGATCTGGTGTTTAAAATGGTCGGTTTTGCCTGGTCGGGTCTGGGAGCCTCGTTTGGTCCGGTTTTATTTTTAACATTGTGGTGGAAAAAAATCACCCGTGAAGGTGCTATGGCCGGCATGCTGTGCGGGACAATCGTAACTATTATCTGGCGTTTGACTCCGGCTTTAAAAGCAACTCTGTTTGAAATCGTCCCGGCCTTCTTCATTGCCCTGTTGGCCTGCGTCTTTGTCAGCCTGGCGACGAGGAAGAAATAGATCGGTTAAATTAGATGTTGGGGAAAACATTCTTTATGAGGGGATGGCGCGAAAAATTATACTACTACAAATCACGCCTTGACCTGCAATATCTTTTTATAACAGCGATCGTAATTCGACTAATTTATCTGGCATTGATGCTGGGACAGGTAGAATATTCACATCTTCTTGAAATAGCTCCCGATACGATTCGATACGTTAACATCGCCGAAGGTATACTAAATCTGGATGTACCGGATGAAAATGCCGTTATAATTTTCGGTCCCGGGTATGGTTTCTTTCTGTCAATTGTATTTTTCCTTTTCGGCAATGGCGCATTGGGAGTGCTCCTCATTCAAATCATCATTAGTAGTCTGAGTTGTCTCTTGATTTATAAGCTCGGCAAAGAACTGACAGAATCAAAGGCAGTCGGATTAATTGCCGGATACTTATTGGCTATATCGTTTACTTCGATTTCACTGGCAAACATTGTCCTGTCGGATACGCTTTTCTTTTTCTTATTCTTGTTGGGGAATGTGTTTTTTATCATAGCGCTAAAACATGATAACCGCCGCTATTTTATTTATTCAGGAATCATACTCGGGCTGTCGGCTTATGTGCGATCAATCGGACAATTATGGCCGTTGGCGATGCTGCTTTTGATTTTTATCCTGCCTGTAAATAATAAATCTTTATCATGGTGGAAAAGCCGTTTTACCAGATTAAAGCGAGCCTGGATTGCCCCAGTTATTGCGCTTCTTCTTATATCTGTTTGGATCGGCCGCAATTATATTAAACATGATTATCCGTTGATGGCTTTGGCCGGCCCCGTTGGAGTTAGTAAAGTTGTCGCCCTCTCAGAATCGCGCGTCAATCAAAAAAGCACTTCGGAAATAGTAACTGGTTGGGTAAATAAGTATAAACACAAACACAATATTAAGGAATTTCCCTATATAGACTACGCTCGAATATATTATAAAGAAGCGTATTCGTCGTTTCTTAGAAATCCGACCGTCGTGATAAACGCCTACAAAGATATGCTCTGGGGGAATATAATTTCGGTAAATGAATTATACAGGACGCAACTTCCTCAATTGAAGGATAAAATTCTGAGTCGTATGGGACATTATCGAGTGGCACGAATTCCGCAACTATGTTTCTGGATCGGAATTGCGGGACTGGCAGGATTATTTATTCGCAAAAAATATTCAACAGGAATTTACCTGGGCATAATTCATTTGTACTTTATTTGCCTGTGCGGCTTTGCTCAATGGCAAGGTTCTCGTGTGTATTACCCCAATCAAATAGCTTGGATAATTCTATTTGCCTCTTTAATTGTCTCGATTATTCCTTTATCCCGGAAATTCGGTGAATTAATTCTTGGATTTCGCTCGTTTGTGGAGAATCTCAAGAAAAAACAATCGAGCACCCTTAACAAATCAATAGCGATTACAATAATTCTAATTCCCTGCCTGGTATTTTTGGGACATGCCCTGCTATATGGTAATTATATTATAGATGACGCCGGCATTTCTTACACTTATGCGAAAAACCTTGCTTCCGGTCATGGTCTTGTTCACAATATTGACGGGGAAGTAGTCGAAGGGTATTCTAACCCCCTCTGGGTATTTATACTTGCTCTTTTTATCAAGGTGGGTATTTTCCATCCGGTCATAACTCCCAAAATCATTTCCATATTTTTTGTGATTTTAATGCTGGTGATTATCGACCGCATATTCAGAACATACACGGAACATCCCATTCGGGCACCGATATATTTAATTATAGCAATTCTGCTGGTCACCAATGTGTCTCTTACGATCTGGGCCGTATCCGGTTTGGAAAACGGACTATATGGTCTCTTGATAATTTCCGGAATATATCGGTTGTATATTGAACTTACGCATCATAAGCGATTTGTCATTTCCGGCTTAATATACTTTCTGATTGCCATTACCCGACCCGAAGGAATAGTCTATTTTGTCGCGGCATTTTTTATTTCGATGTTTTGGATTCACGACAAAAAACAATTTAAAATCTATATTTTAAATCTGGTGTGGTTTTTATCTTGTTTTGGAGTTTACCATCTTTGGCATTATATCTATTTTTCTGAATGGCTGCCAAATACATATTACGCTAAAGTCCGAGATGTGCCAATACTCTATAAATTGACCGAGTTTAATCGCGGCGGATGGGCTTATATACGAAACTGTTTTTCCTCATACGGTTTATATCTTCTGATTCCCCTGGCAGCCGCTGCCCTTTGGGGTCGAAAAAAACTACTGGCTGCGATTTTTTTCGCTTCCCTACTCATATCTTTGGCGTTGCCCATTATTTCCTGGGGTGATTGGATGATGCAGTATCGCATTCTGCATCCCTTAATTCTGATATTAATAATTCTGGCCGGTTTAGGATTTATTACAGTTTTTAATTTTCTCGGCAATCGGCAAAAACTGGTTGGCTTGTCAGGAATAATAGTCATCTTATTATCCGGGTATTTGGTTTTCAAATCTGAGCGGCAATATCAATATCAGAAATCTCATTTTACGGTTCCATTTACGGCTATTCAGTCAACCATTCATGGTTTGAACCGCGATCTCGGAGATTCCCTTGGCATTGTCCACCCCACCGTTTTATGTGCCGATGTGGGCGCGACAAGTTACTATGGAGGATTGCGCGTTTATGATGTTGGACTTCTTGCCGATTATCATCTTGCTCGCTATCGATTCAAAGATTATTACGCTGATTATGTATTCGATGAACGCCGCCCCGATTTTATCAGTTATCAGGGGGGAGCGGTCGCCCAATTTACGCGAATGCGTAATTATCCGAAATTTAATAATATGTATGTGGCTTACAAAGAGCGTCACCTTGATGAAAACTACTTTGGCGAAAATGTCTACGATGGACAATATGTGAGAAAAGACATTATTGCGCGAGATGAAATTCCCTTTTTTGCCAAACCGATTAAAAGAGATGGATTTGCTTTGAATGCCTATTATTGTCCTAACCGTATTTCTCCAAAGGCATCAAGGATTCCGATTTGTTTGTATTGGGAAGGTGACCTTCTTGAGCCAAGTTTAGACAAACTTAATATTTCTTTAACTGATCCCGATGGCAGTCTAATATTTGATTCATTATTTAAAATAGGTTATGAGTGGTATCCACCCGATATTTGGGACGACAATAAAATGATTTGCCAAAATGTTTTTATCCCCCTGAATGCTAATGACAGGGATTCAATGTACTTATCTATTCAATTGGATAACGAAGATATCGATTCCAGTAAATTGATCATTAGAGATTGCGATATAGGTAATGATGAATTATACGCGATTGTCAGCTCATTTAATAAGCTTAAAGATATTATCCCGGGCATAAAAGACTATGCTTCATTGATGCATCTTGAATCTCGGGGTTTCTGGAATAGCGCTGAAGGCAAAGTCCAAATAAATGATTTGGCAAAAAAATTCCTGGGCGACCGGGCATCATGGTCATTTGAGAAAAATCATGATTCCTTATGGATGATAATAATGACAATGCGCCAAATTATGCCACAAAATGACATGATAAATGGTTATGGAAAATCGCTGCATGGTTATTACATATCAGCAGCCCAAAAATCACTTGATTCGGGATGGCAATCACATTCAAAAGCATTTGAATTTTTTAATCGCGCGATTGAGTCATATCCCTCCGACCCGAAACCAAGAAAAATCTTGGAACAAATGCGGCCCTGGATAGAATATCTGAATCTCCACAAGAATAGTCTTATGGAATATGGGAAAAATCTTCCCCTGACCAAAATGCTTGAGTTCTACCGCCATTTTTATCGAGAATCAAAAATAAAGTTTAAACCTTTTGAGAAATTCTTTATAACTCATTTGTTGCCCCACTATGATTATGTCGATAAGATTGACTCATTGGATGTCTACGATCAAGTCACATTAATGCAATTGAGAAAGCTGAGGGGCAATGTCAAAAAATCAATTAAATTGAATAATAGAATACAAACTTTTGGCAATAAAAAACTGGAACTACTCGATAGCCGATTGATACCATTAGATTCGGGGAAGTATTTATTTGAATCAGTTTTTATCCCGCATAACATTGCGGACAAACAATATGTTTTGAGCCTGAATATTGCAGGTAGGTCAATAGATGATATTCCTGAAAAATTCCGACATCGAGGGACCTTTCCGTATTCCTTTTATACATTACCACCCATACCAAAGTTAAAAAATCATATCCCAAATTACGCGTGGCAAATTTTGAATCTTGAGTTTGAACCTTATAAATATGAAATAACCGTATTCGTCAGCGGCGGCCCGCCCTGGCACCCCTTATTTAATGATCACGAGGGAGATAATTTCGTTGACGTTGAATAATAAAAATGCCCAATAAAAATGATCTTATTGGGCCATATCGCGGTTGTGTATTCACCCTACCAACTCAACAACTGTTCGAGATTTTCGTTGAGTTTTTCGACGCGGGCTTCATAGTCGGCTTTTTTGTTTTTATCTTTTTCGATGACATCCTTGGGAGCGTTGGCCAAAAAGTCAGGATTGGCCAGCTTGCGAGATAACTTCTCCAGTTGATTTTGCAAACCGCCCAGTTCTTTCTGCAAGCGCTTTCTTTCAAAATCAATATCGATCAAGCCTTCAAGGGGAATAAAAATCTCCGCGCCCGGCAAAACCGCCGAGGCCGACAGGGGCGGTTTTTTTATGTCGCTTCCGATAGAAACTTTTTCGATTTTGGCCAGACCTTTGTAATAATCAAAATACTCGGTCAGAATTTTGCCCAATGACTCATCTTCGACGCGAATATGAACTTCTGCCTT
This sequence comes from Candidatus Zixiibacteriota bacterium, assembly GCA_036480375.1. Classification (NCBI taxonomy): domain Bacteria; kingdom Pseudomonadati; phylum Candidatus Zixiibacteriota; species Candidatus Zixiibacteriota bacterium. Next base: position 6,500 of record JAZGGI010000015.1, on the reverse strand, counting down.
TTTGCCCGGCGGTACGTTCATTTCACTGCGAATATTTCTGATAGCGTTGACAACCTGCTGAATTCGGCTGAGGCGGGTTTCCAGTTCCTCGTCTTCAAATCGTCCATCCTGCTCCGGCCAGGGACCAAATAGGATAGTCCCATTATCGTCATCATTAAGACGAGAATAAATTTCTTCGGTCATAAATGGAATGAAGGGATGCATCAAACGCAAAATGCGTTTGAGAACATATCCGGCAACTTGCCGTGCGGTACGTTTTTCTTCGTTCGTCCCATCATAGAGTCTCGGCTTTATAAGCTCGATATACCAGTCACAAAAATCTTTCCAGACGAAATCATACAAAACTTTAGCGGCGTTATTAAGGCGGAATTCATTGAATTGCCGGTCAACGCCTTTGATCGTTTTATCCAGTCGGGAAAGAATCCATTTATCAATTAAAATTAAATTTTCATCCGGTAACGAATCAATATCAAGCTTTTCCTCACCCAGATTCATCATTACAAAGCGGGAGGCGTTCCAGAGTTTATTATTAAAATTGCGTCCAAGTTCGAAACTATTATGCCCGATCCAAGGATCCTGCCCGTCGGGTGTGGCCAGTATCAAAGATATTCGTAGGGCGTCAGCGCCGTGCTGATTGACAATTAAAACCGGATCAATACCGTTGCCCAGCGACTTGGACATTTTGACACCTTCGGAATCGCGAACCATACCGTGAATGTATACGTCCGTAAATGGCAGATTACCCAAGAATTCATATCCGGCCATTACCATACGCGCGACCCAGAGAAAGATGATATCCGGACCGGTGACGAGAACATCTGTGGGATAAAAAGTCTTCAGCAGTTTGGTCTGATTGGGCCAGCCGAAAACCGAAAAAGGCCACAGCCATGATGAAAACCAGGTATCAAGAACATCTTCATCTTGATTGATGATTTCCGATGAACATTTGGGACATTTTTCCGGATGCACTCGGGCCGCGATAGTCTCTCCGCATTCCTGGCAATAGTAAATCGGAATTCGATGTCCCCACCATAATTGACGAGAAATACACCAGTCCTGGATATTCTCCATCCAGTGCAGATAGGTTTTAGTCCAATGCTCAGGATGGAAACGAATTTTACTCGATTTAACCGCCTCAATACCCGGTTTGGCCAATGACTCCATTTTGACGAACCACTGCTCCGATAGCATCGGCTCAATGATCGTGCTGCAGCGGTCGTGAGTACCGACCGAGAGTTTGTATTTTTCAGTCTTAACCAGATATCCTTTAGAATCAAGATCTTTCAAAAGCCGCTTACGACCCTCAAATCTATCAAATCCCTTATATTTACCAGCGTTTTCATTGAGCGTTCCATCGAGGTTCATGATATTGACCTGTTCCAAATCGTGCCGGCGGCCGATTTCGAAGTCATTGGGATCGTGAGCCGGTGTTACTTTAACCACCCCGGTTCCAAATTCCGTATCGACGAAATTGTCAGCAACGATGGGAATTTCACGCTCCAGAATCGGCAAAATAACGGTTTTGCCGACCAGCTTTTTATATCGAGCATCCTTGGGATTTACCGCCAAAGCGGTATCACCAAGCATCGTCTCAGGGCGAGTCGTGGCGACCGTTAGATAATCATCGCTCCCTTTGAGTTTATATCTGATATGCCACAGATAGCTATCGATTTCTTTATGTTCGACTTCATCATCAGAGATCGACGTTTGGTCTTTGGGGCACCAATTAACAATCCTATGACCGCGATAAATCAGTCCTTTCTCATACAGGCGAATGAAGACCTCTTTAACGGCATTTGACAGATCTTCATCATAAGTAAATCTGGTTCTTTGCCAATCGCAGGAGCTTCCGATTTTTTTCAATTGATTAAGAATAGTATCTTTATTCTGATTGGCCCATGTCCAGACTCGTTCAACAAATTTGTCTCGGCCCACCTCCCGCCGGGTGGTGCCTTCTTTAATAAGCTGTTTTTCGACGATCACCTGGGTCGCGATACCGGCATGGTCGGAACCCGGAAGCCATTCAGCCTCATAGCCTTGCATTCTTTTATGGCGAATTAGAATATCCTGTATAGTATTATTGAGAGCATGGCCGAGATGGAGAACGTCGGTTACATTCGGAGGAGGAATAACGATCGTAAACGGTTTTTTCTCTGTATTCGGATCTCCATGAAATGCTGCAGATTCTATCCATTTTTTGGACCATTTTTCCTCGGTTTCCACCGGATTGTACGGCTTGCCCTTTTTATTTTCTTCAGCCATGTCAAAAAAATCTCCCGAATTCTTTCAAAACCATAAAAGATATTCTCTGCCCTCCCAAAAGTCAAGACAGCAAACAAAAATTGTCAAGGCAAAATGGAAATGTCCTATTTTGTTAATTGAGCATCCATCTTCATTCGTGCAATAGATTTCAAATTTAGCGACCTCCTCCAAGTCGATCTTTCCAAGATTTCCCGGTACTTCAGACTGACCCCCACCGTGGCTGATATGTAAAGAGCCATTAAACCTCTCTTCCACGATCACCTTCCGGGATATAACCTTTTCCTTAATCTGGTAGAGCTTTTTGTTGTGGGCGACGGTGTTGTCGTTTTTCACCGTGCGGATACAGAAGGAAAGAAATAGAATTAAAGAAAGAACGATGAAAAAGAGGAAAAGAGAATATAAAAAAACCATTGCCGAAAGACAGACTATGGCTTAAATTCTAACTACTCGTATCCAAATTGTCTGATGACATACGCCTTAGTGTCACTGGCTATCACAATGTCTATCACACTATCACCGCTGAAGTCGCTGGCTATAACCGCTCTTAGACTGCCTACTTCGGTGTTTTCTGAGTCTACATCGAAACCGCCTTCAGCGCAACTTGTCAGGATCAGCAACAGACCCTTATTGTCTGGCACGGGCATGCCAAGATCATCCAGTCCGTCCTATTCGGACCTGTTCTTGGAGAAACTAAGATCCAAGCGGCCATTAGAAAAGTCAATATGCATTGCACCGCCTGAGGCCACGTCGATTCCCATAAGGCCATCCTCTGATATTACGGTGCCGTACGAATCGTTGATCTGAGTACGCACTTTCTCGAAAAAGATCGAGTGCGTACCAAGCAACAACCAAACGCTGTCAACCACCAGTGCCTCGTATTCCTGTGAGCCACCCGCGCCCATGGCTTCGGCGGTGATAGTCCGCGCTCGCGTAATTGAAAGCTGGTCGATAAAGCGCCGCGTAATTCTCGTTCTGTTGGCGCCGGTGTCCAGATAGAAGACCAAGGGCACGCCATTATCACTGGTAAGCCGAACTAACGGGGAACCGAACCAGAAGAGGTTTATGTTGTTTTTCGCAGACGCCTCCGGACGAGCGAACGTGATTTGTTCCGCACCAAAGTCCTGAGTAACCGCCAGTTTCATATAGAATGGCAGGCCGATGATTCCATCGATGTCAATAATCGTGACGCCGGCCACCGAGAATTCGAAATCATCCCCATTCATCACATACACTGGATGGTTCTTCACCAGGATGTCACCGACGCGCATTTCGCGAATCATTCCGGGGCGGAATTCGACGGTCGCTTCGGTCGAGGTACCGGATTCGGCGACTTGATCCATCACCTCTACGCCGCATTCTTCAACGATATCATCAGTAACTACAGTGAGATCGGCTCCAGTATCAAGGGCGAACTGTTTCTTGTGGCCGTTAATCTCAACTTCCACCATTACATGTCCGGATGGGATAGTGGACGTGGCAAGGGTGAACGGTGCCGGTGGTATCCGATACTCCTCCCGGGGGAAAGTTTCAAAAGCACGCGCACAGACCAGGTCGCCCTCTTCGAGAATCGAATCGCTGATGAGCGTTGGATCAGAGCGGGCCCACGATACGAGATCTTCCCATCTCTGTTGAACCCAAAACATCTCTACGAGTGATTTCCGACTCAAGTTTCGCACCGTTGAATCCTCGCTGGTCAGAAGTTCAGAGAACAACGGCTCGGCTTCATAATAGTGGGCCGATTCAACCGATTCCAGGGCGCGGAGATATGCTTGTTGGTCGTGGGTGAAAGAAGCCCGCGCCGGGGGATTCAACACAAACGATTCTACCGCCTCCATAAAAGTCAACGCTCGCAAATAGGAGGCATCGACGACAGTAGCATGTGTTGTGGCGGGCAAAACTGTGACACCGCATCCAGAATTGCCCGTTGAAATGATTCCACTGAAAAAGCCAATAGCAGCCAGGGCTCCCATTGCGAAAACGAGTACGGCGAGTATTTTCAACGTGGTTTTCATGTTGTTTCCTTCTAAGATCTTTTTTCTTTAACATGGCCGACAGGAGCGACCAGGCAGAAAAGCTCATTGTTCTGCTGACGGAAGATGGTCTTGATTCCACAATCATCAATTTCGAAGGGGCAATTTATGAAGCTGGGGCAACGTAATAATGAATTGCCCGTAAACTGGCGCGGCTGTGAAATTGTATCAGTTGTCATCGAGTTGCTCAAGAATCTTTGCAGCGTTTGTGTTGTCCGGATTCAACTGCAGGGACGTTCGAAAGTTCTCGATACTTCTTGTGGTATCCCGAAGTTCCAAATGCGCCTGTCCAATACCGTCAAAGTTGGCCCAGTTAAAATCCGATTCTGGATGCTCATTGATGTTCAAACGCAGTAATCTTATAGCCTCATCATACATGCTCCTCCCGTGCAAAACCAGTTTTTCTTTTCTTGAAAGCCATTTCATATCTCTTTTACTCCAATTGTTCTGTAAACTAGAACAACTTAATCATAATTACGGGCGGAAAGCATGAAGGTTTCAAATATTTCATCTTGTTTTTTGGGCACAATAATAGTGCATTGATTACCAGACCATTGAAAAAATCGATTTGCATTTAATTAGCAAGCTTCGGGTTATGAGCCTGTACAGAAGTCCAAACAGTAGAAAGCATCAGACACTAACAGGTAATAATAGCAACAACTTAGCTTGAGCCTTTTGTCTGGTGTTTTCTCTTATTATCTACTATTTTGGCTAATTCTGTTAGAAAAATGTTAGAAAGAGGTGTATGTTATCATAGATGGGCGCCAACACGATAGGGGAAGTTGGCAACCATAACAGCATGCCTATCGTATTAATGAGCCCATAACGTCTTGAAAAAAGACACTGTCTCCCTTGTAGAAAATTCTCTCTTGGCCTTTGAAATAATCGTAACCTCCATGCACTTCAAATGTATACCTAAAATCGCCCTCAGAGAACTCTCTTGGCCCTCGAAATGGAGTACCATCCTCAAAATTCATTAAAGCACTTTTTAGAAAAGGGAATGCCTGTTCTTGAAAAAACTGTTCACCATACTCCGAATTATTTTGTCCTTGATATGCCATACACCAGATAGGATCTTCTTTATAGAAGACAACCTCTCTTCCGGGAGCCCAGATACTTCCCGCATAAGAATCATGATATCTCAAGTCACCCTCAGAATACTCATGATCCGTATGACCTTGCGATACCGGAATCTCGCACAAATGTTGTTTCCGTATTTTTTCTGTGGCCGCATAGGTATGTCTGTGTGCTTTGGCTATGAACGCTATGAGAGCGATTTTGTCCATATGGTTGATCCTTTATCGATAAGACCCAATATCTAATCTACGACACGCACTATTCCCGATCCGTTTATCAAAATCAAGAATAAATAAATCTTTTTCAGAATCATTATACTCATTGCGAGTAGATTATCAAGCCTTAATCAGTAATATCTCTTGATGGCAATCAACCGTGCGGACCTACAAATAAACGAAGAATATGATTTATTGACTATCGGGTTGTGTCGTTTCAGCCAAAAGTGAACACGAAGGTTTTGTAGATTTGGTATGTCAGAGAGGAGTTAGTTATGAGTGCCAACAGAAACCAGAGTCCTGAATCAGTAGTCAGAGAGATTCGTCGTAAGACGAGACGTAAGTATTCCACCGAGGAGAAGATTCGCATTGTTCTGGAAGGGCTTAAGGGGGAAGTCAGCATATCCGAGCTATGTCGTCGGGAAGGGATCGTCAGTATTCTGTATTATCGATGGAGCAAAGATTTCCTGGAGGCGGGCAAGAAACGTCTTTCTGGATATACGGTCCGTGAGGCGAGCAGCTCTGAGGTTGGTGATGTTCGTTCTGAGAACGATCAGCTGAAAAAGTTGGTGGCTGAATTGAGCTTGAAGAATCGTCTTTTGAAAAAAAGTATGCTGGCTTGGGGTGAGGCGTCGTCGATATATCCCAAACAAGAAAGGTCAGCAGAAAATATTAGATAATATTATTTTGACCTTCGGGCTGGTGACCCACAACAGAACTTGAATTGTTGTGATTCGTAAATGAAAGAGTGGTAACAGATTTGGTAGCGGGGGCAGGATTTGAACCTGCGACCTTCGGGTTATGAGCCAGCTCAAACGTCCGAACAACAGAAAGCACCAGACACGCGGCCATGGCAGTATAATCAGACCAATAGAAATCCGGCCCCCGCCGGTTTTCCCTTATTTTCTGCTGTTTT
>JAZGGI010000014.1 GCA_036480375.1 Candidatus Zixiibacteriota bacterium | reverse complement strand
ATTGTCTTCTCGTCCAAACCTACACTGCTTACGAAATAGCCCGGTGACCAAACAATGTTTTCATTCCAATAGACTTTTGACAACCACGGAAAAAACTCTCGCATCCTTGACGCCAATTGACTTTTTAATCTGCCCATAGTTTCTGATATGCTATATCGGGGAGGAATCGTCATCAACATATGAAGATGATCACCATCAAAGCCAATTGGACCTAGCGTTACACCGGGCATTCCGCGAAGCAGTCCCGGAAACGTCTTGCGAATATAAGAACAGACACCAGGCTTCAGGATCTTTCGGCGGTATTTGCAAACCCAAACAACATGATATTGCAAACAATACATGCTATGCGATGTCTTGATAACTTCCATAACGGTATTATACCGCCTCAAGGCTCATTCATCCACGGCTAAAGCCGTGGTGTTCTGCCTACGGCCGCATAAAAAAACGGACGGCCGACATTCCATGTCAGCCGTCCGCTATTAAATCCCAGTTGTCGATTAGAGAGAATATTTTTTATTTGAGATGCTTACTGACCAGTTTGGTCATCTCAAACATATTGACTTTTTTCTTTCCTCCAAAGACACCTTTCAGCTTAGCGTCGGCAATGATATCCCGTCTGTTTTTCGGATCCTGGAGATCATGCTTCTTGATATAAGCCCAAAGTTTCTTGGTGACTTCGGTGCGAGGAATAGCTTTACTCCCCACGACCTCAGCCAACGCAGCCGAAGGTGTCATTGGTTTCATAAATGCCGCGTTCGGTTTACGTTTAGTGGCTTTTTTCTTCGGGGCCGCTTTCTTCTTCGGTGCGACTTTTCTGGCTACTTTCTTCCTGGCGGCAGTCTTCTTAGTGGTTTTCCTCTTTGGCGCAGCTTTCCTGGTTGTCTTTCGGGCAGGCTTCCTGGCCGCTTTCTTTTTGGTCGTCTTTTTAACTGGCATGTGAACACTCCTTTTAACATTCTTTTATTTGATAAAGTCTGTTTTTTAAATTTTCGCTCCATACTTCTCTCATACTACCTACGCAAAACGTGCTTTCATTAAGTGAATAATCAGTTTTTTTAAACATTGCGCAATAAAAAAAATCAAGTTATATCAATTATTTCATAGGGGATTTGACTGTTTTTTGACTGGCATTTATGGCTTTTGTCAGTAATTCTTAAATATAAAAAAAGCCCGAATACAAATACATATCCGAGCTCGGAATAATATTGAAAATAATCAATCAGCTTCCATAAACGGATAGCGATAATCGGTCGGAGGAACCAGCGCTTCCTTAATCGTCCGAGGCGACGTCCAGCGAATCATATTCGAAAGCGAACCCGCTTTATCATTGGTACCCGAGGCCCGCGAACCGCCGAACGGCTGCTGACCCACTACTGCTCCGGTTGGTTTGTCATTGATATAATAGTTGCCCGCGGCGTGACGCAAGATATTGTTAGCTGTAACAATGGCATAACGATCGCGCGCGAAAATCGCCCCGGTCAAGGCGTACGGGGAGGTCGTGTTGCATATATGCAGTGTTTTCTCGAAATCTTCGTCCTGATAAATATAAATAGTTAGAACCGGACCGAATATTTCTTCCTCCATTAATTTGAAATGAGGATCGCTAGTGACGACAATCGTCGGCTCAATAAAATACCCTTTGGAATCATCATAATTGCCGCCAATGATAATTTCGCAGTCTTTTGACTTTTTGGCATAATCGATATATCCGGTGATATCATCAAAAGCGCTCTTATCAATGACGGCATTAATAAAGTTTGTAAAATCTTCAGGGTCACCCATCTTCAATTCGCCAACCTGTTTGAGAAGCAGATTTTTGACATTATCCCACATTGAGGCGGGTATATACGAACGGGATGCCGCTGAGCATTTTTGTCCCTGATATTCAAAAGCGCCCCGCAATAATGCCGTGGCAACTTCAATCGGTGAGGATGAATTATGAACAAAAACAAAATCCTTACCGCCCGTTTCGCCGACGATTCGCGGATAGCTCTTGTACGAAGCGATATTTTCACCGACCGTCTTCCACATATTTTGAAAGACTGCCGTCGAACCGGTAAAATGAATTCCGGCGAGGTGCTCATTCTTCATTATAATTTCACCGACATCCGCGCCGCGGGCGGTTATCAAATTAATAACACCATCAGGCAATCCGGCTTCTTTCAGAATCTTCATGATAAAATGCGCGGTATAGACAACGCTCGACGCCGGTTTCCAGAGGCAGACGTTACCCATGATGGCCGGAGCCGTCGGTAAGTTGCCCGCGATGGAAACAAAATTAAACGGCGTTACGGCGAATACGAATCCTTCCAGAGGACGATATTCGACATAATTCCAGACGGTATCGGATGAACCGGGCTGTATATGATAGATTTCCTGCATGTAATAGGCGTTAAAGCGGAAGAAGTCGACCAGTTCACAAACCGCGTCAATCTCTGCCTGGAAAATATTTTTACTATGAGCCAACATTGTCGCGGCATTGACTATCGCCCGATACGGTCCGGCCAGAAGGTCCGCCGCCTTTAGAAAAATCGCCGCCCGCTGGTCGAGAGGCATTTGTTCCCAGTCATGCTTGGCGGCCAGGGCGGAATTGATTGCCATCTGAATTTCGTCGGCCCCGCCTCGATAATAATGACCCAGCTCGAATCCATGATTATGAGGGCAAACCATCTTAACGGTTTTATCGGTTTTGATTTCTTTACCGCCGATGATCATCGGCACGTCAAGCTTGCGAGCTTTCAGATTGGCCAGAGCTTTTTTCAAATCCGCCCGTTCCGGAGTCCCGGGAGCATAAGATTTGATCGGCTCGTTTTTAGGCGTCGGAATTCTGTAAATACCCATTTTATCCTCCAAAATTATTTTGTAATCAAATCTGATTTTGATGAGTATAGGTACTTTTTGCACCGACGTCAAGTGTGCGCCGGATAATGAAAATGTATAAAAAGGGCGGAGAATTTTTAAATACTCCGCCTAACGAATTATATTTTATTCACCTGTTGTGTCTGCGACAATTTCAATCAATTCCAACTCAAACGTCAAAGTCTTTCCTGCCAGGGGATGGTTGGCATCGAGGGTCGCGGTGGAATCGGCCATTGCAGTAATCTTGACCGGAAAAGGCTGACCGGAAGCATTCTGCATACTTAATTCCACACCAACTTCGGGCGTAATAGTTTCCGGAAATGATGATAGCGGAACTTCCTGTATCATATCAGGTCGAGGTTGCCCATATGCTTCTTCCGGAGGCAATGTTATTTTCTTAGTTTCACCAACGGTCATTCCCAGAACACCGTTTGAGAACCCCTCAATAATTCCCGGTTTTCCGATTGTAAACTCAAGCGGATCGCGTCCGCGGGAGGAATCGAATTCACTGCCATCATCTAAGGTTCCGACATAATGGACTTTTACCGTGTCGCCGTCTTTTGCGGTTGGATTCATCGAACACCCCATGGTTAATAGAAGCATCAAAAGAGCGACTCCACTGATAATTGTTAAGGCTTTCATTGATTTGTTACCTTCCTCCGTCAATAAACGTTGCGCATACAATCGACTAAAAACTCGGATGTCAATTCAATTCGCTCATCGACGGTTTTTATAAGTTCGGATGATGCCTGCGGTCTCTGGCCGTGCGCCAGATGCGTTACAACGCCCATTGATTTAACGGCTCGAATGGCCGGGACATAATCGCCGTCAGGGGCAAGGAGAATTAAATGCGAGATCATTTTGCGAGCGGCAATTTCCAGCATGTGAGTCGTCATTAAAACGTCAATCCCTTTTTGCTGATAAGTATAAGAGCCATCCTCGTTTAATATTCTCTGAGTACGGCCGAGATATACATCGAAGCGGGGAAGATGCTCCAGGCGTATAAAAAACCCCATCTTCTTCTTATGCATTTCAGCTTCCTGTTCATTCGGCGATTTACCGATCCAGGGCAAGGCATGGTAGTAATAGGTCCGCAATAAATAGAGATCCGCTTCGGAATCGGTAATCACGGTATTGACTAATTTCGTGGCCAGCTTGGAATAATCGATAGCCGGTGAATTATGCTCTTCCGAGAGCATTCTTTCTAAATAAGCGCCGTCAATTTGTACCATAATTCTCATTGAATGATACTCCTTATCCTAATTGTTATAATTATATGTCCGATCCAAAGCGCTCGGGCCGGGCAAATATTTCTTATTGTTCCAACTGTATCTTAAAACCTTTGTTTTTCAATAACTTATTCTGTCGCCGGCGTACTTCGGATTCGTTAAGAATAAAATCGGGTCCGATCTGCTCAATCATGATTGAACTAACGCAGGAAGCAAAAGTACCGCATTCCCACAATGATTCCCCTTTTAAGTGTGCGTAAGTAAATCCGGCCATATAGGTATCACCCGCTCCGGTGGAGTCCAATAAATCAACCGGAAAGGGAGGAATTTCAATAAATTCATTGCCGTCAAAAATAACCGATCCTAATTCCGCCAAAGTAACAATAACTAATTTCGGACCCCAATCTTTAATTATACGAGCTGCTTTAAAAGGATCTTTGCGGCAATCAATGCCGGTTAAGACTTTTCCTTCCAATTCATTCGGTTTGACGATATCGAACAGTCCCAGAATTTCCTCAATGCCCTCCTGCTTTTCGTGATAAATGCGATCATTCTCACCGGCGCCTCGTAACAGCCCCTGAGGATCGCAAAAAAACAAGCCCGAAAAACGATTGCGAATATCGCGAATCAATTCAAACGATACCTCTTTTAAGATTGGTCCTATAAGTATGGCATCGGCATTTTTCAGATACATGTCATCTATTTTTCCAATCGGGTCGGCCCGCCCCAATAGATCAAGATGCCGATTGCCGAAATCATCGTAGTAAATCAGCGAAAAACCGCCGGTTTCACGGGAGGAGTGCACCGAAGCGGTTATCCCGTGTTTTTCAATATCGATTTTAAAACTCTCCGAAAAATCACCGCCAACGGAGCCGATTAAGGTTACTTCGCGGCCCATCCTGGAAAGAGCCAAGGCTGCGTTGGTTGAACATCCCGACAGAATACGCCCTTCCGTTTTGATTTTTTTGGTTTCGATGTAATCATAAACCGGATTGCCGATAGCCAAAATCATTTTATTCGGATCGTCTTTCCAATTCCTTTTTCGAAAACAGCAGTCGCTGAATCGATGTAATCACGGAAGTAGCCCCGACTATAATCAAAAAGATGGCTAAAATATGATTGCCCGGGAAATACTTTTCAAGAAGCACCCCGGCCATGATTAAAATGAATTTTTCCAGTCGTCCCATCATACCTACAGCGACGCTCGGTAAATTACTAATTGATTCGGCGGCGGCTCGAGTATAGGACGCGATTAACATTCCAAACAGAGCAAAAATCGCCCAACCCGGATGCACCATCCCCGATATGCCTATGCCCAGGAGAATAAAAAATTCGCCATAGCGATCGGAAACATGATCAAGAATTCCTCCAAAAGTCGTCCCCATGTTTCCCGCCCGGGCGGTGGCGCCGTCCAGCATATCGGTAATCGAAGTAAGTAATATGAAAATTACCCCGTACCAAATCTCACTCTTCCAGAAAAAATATCCGGATGCGACAGCGCACAGAAGCGACAGGCCGGTCAGAATATTCGGAGTCAGGCCGACCTTGCGACAATATACGCCTAAATGAGTGGAGGTTTCTTCGTAAAATTGTCTCCGGCTATGATGCAATATTTATCCTATCAATAAATTCTATATTTAACTTGCCAATATATCGCTACTTATTACGAGGGTCAAGACGTTTTTATATCATAGTTATATCCTGTAACACGCGAATCTCCGCAATATCTTATTTTTTACTCGCCAACTCGATGTACGGCCCTACGTCAGCCAGGACCCGATTGACCGCCTCTTTCCAAAAATCAATTTTGGTCAAGTCAACCCCGAGATGTTTTTGAGCGATATCCTCTGATGTCATCGATCCCGTGTCGGCCAGCAGAGATCGGTACTTTTCGGAGAATCCGGGACCCTCTTTCTTGGCCAGATCATATATACCTCCCGAAAACAAGTATCCGTATGTGTATGGGAAATTATAAAATGGAACTTCCGTCTCAAAGAAATGAAGCTTCGATGCCCAGAATAACGGGTGATAACCGTCATCGGCAAGAATGCCGTCGTAGGCCTGCTTTTGAGCCTCGACCATCAACTCATTCAACCGTTCCCTGGCGACCGTTCCATTTTCCCGTTCTTTATAAAAATTGCAATCGAATATATAGCGCGCGTGCAAATTACAAAACAGGATCAGGCCTTCCTGAATTTTATGGTCGAGCATGACCAGTCGTTCCTGTTCATTATCGGCATTACCCAGAGCGGCGTCGGTTACCAGAAGTTCATTGAACGTCGATGCGGTTTCGGCAAGATTAAAGGGATAATTGCGAGCGAAATACGGCTGCTCGTATAATACATAACTATGATAAGCGTGGCCGATTTCGTGAGCCAGGGTCATTATCTCCTCGTAATTGCCGGAAAAAGTCATGAAAATTCGGGATTGTTTTTTGAGCGGCAACCCGGAGCAGAACCCCCCCGCGGCCTTACCCGGCCGATCTTCAGCCTCAATCCAGCGTTCATCTATAACCCGGCGAGCGAACTTTCCCATCTCGGGTGAAAACGAAGTCAAATGCTCAACTACAAAATCACACGCCTCATTATACTCAATTTTCTTTTCCGTCTCGCCGATCGGCGCAGTTTGGTCATACCATCTGAAGTTTTTTATTCCCAATAGTTTTTTCTTGGTATCAATATATTCCGCGATTTTGCCAACACCCCCGGACACCGCTTCCCACATGGCGTCAAGAGTTTCGCGTTTCAATCGTCCGTTCAAAAGCGGTTCCACCAATGCCGAATCCCAGTCGCGATTTTTGTAAAGGCTCAATCGATAACCGGCTTGAAAATTGAGCGTCATTGCCGCCAGCGATGCGACCGTTTTCCACGATTCTTCCAGCTTCTCAAACGCTTGTTTTCGAATTGCTCGGTCGGGCGATGCGAATTTGTTGGCCAGTTGCCCCATCGACAAATTTTTGGTTTCCCCGTCCTCGGTAAACTCAGCCGTCATATCCCCGGCCATCCTGGTGTACAACCGGTTCCAGGCATGATACCCATTAACCGAAAGTTCCACTGCCAGCTTTTCCAGATTGGGATCCATTTTCATTCGGGCCTTGTCGCGAAGTTCATTCCAGAAAAACTTAGTCGTGACAAGCTGTGGTTGGTTGACCAGTTTTTCCCAAAATTCATCAGTAGCTCGCGTCGAAAAATCCTCGATATCGGTAATGATTTTTTCCAGATTGGAATTCATTTCCATAATCTCGCTGTCGATGATGATTGCTTTCTCATCTTTGACATCCTGGGCCATTAATTGACCGGCAAAACCGTAGGCATGATGCAGATGCTCGGCCGCGTCGGAAATTTTATTGAAAAAATCGGCCCAGGCGCCCAAATTGGAATCGTCCATAGTTTTCGGTAACTTTTCATATTCCTGTTCAATTTCTTTGATACTCTCGGATAGTTTTTTGCGAAATTCGGCGTATTCTTTTGAATCCGATCCGCCCGGAAATATTGATTCCAAATCCCAGCGCATTTTATTTACATCGGTGCTCATATTTTGCTCCCTGATTTTTTATTGAATAATTCCTGATTGTACCACGAAAAACGGCACGAGTCAAGGGATTGCAGGATATTTAAAGGGAATGTAATGAGACAGTTGAGCAATCTAAAATTACTAATCCTGAACTGAAAGAAAAGAGCTTCTATGGATATGACTAATTACGCCGTGAAAACCGAATAATCTATTACAGATAATCCCGGTCGTTATCCAAACCGCGGCGGCGAAACTTTTTGTCGTTTTTCTTGCCCTGAATCCGCGCTCGCGCCTGAACTTCAGCCAACGATTCATTGGGGTGCAATGGAAAATCACACACCCTCTGAATTGACATCACGCGTTCGCGCTCCATCTCTTTTTTCTTAAACACAACAATTCGTGATTCGAGAATATATAATTTATCCAAATCTTCAGGCAAAAACAGACTCCAAATATCTTTGGGCAATCCGTCGAGCATGAATTTGACATTGGGATATGAAGATAATTTATTTTCCAAATCTTTATTCAATTTTAACCCACCTTACTAAGCAATTCCGGTCGTCTGCGGGGAGCAAATCAAGATATATAGACCAATATACTCTATAATATTAAACCCAAAATTGTCTTATTTGTTCCCGTGGGGATTTTATATTGGCATATATTGAATAAAGACAGAGAATAGTAGTATCAAGAATCTCACATCATATTGAACGGATCGATGTCGAAAATTACACGGATTTTGGTGGGCAGGCCGAAATTGGATTTTTCCCTTTGCCAATTTCTCAGTCGCGAGACGACTTTTTTGATCCCGGCGCATTTCAATATAAATCGGCGCCGGTAATTGCCCCGCAATTTATATAACGGCGCTTTAGCCGGTCCCAAAAGAACAAAATTATTCAGTTTCGCCAGATGTTCTTCCAATTGAATCCGAAAACTGAGCGACTCTTTTTCCAGTAGTTTCTCATCCGGCGATTGCAGAGTAATGTTTATCAGTCTCGAAAACGGCGGATAAAATAGCGTCTCTCGCTCTTTTATGATTCGTTCGAAGAACTCAACATAATTTCCCTCAGACAGCGTCCTGATAACGGGATGGTCGTTATAATATGTCTGGACCATGACCAAGCCTTCGCGGTCGCCCCGCCCGGCCCGTCCGGCCACCTGCAACAGCCGCGCGTAGGTTTTTTCGGCGGCTCGAAAATCGGGCATATCCAGACCGATGTCAGCCGAAAGAACACCCACCAGCGTCACACCCGGAAAATCAAGACCTTTGGTCACCATTTGCGTTCCCAAGAGTAAATCAAATTTTTCCTCGCCAAATTCTCCCAGGATTAATTGCCCCGATTTCGAAGCCGCCCGGTCGGAGTCGATTCGTTCGGCTTTGATATCGGAAAACAACACCGCCAAATTTTCCTCAACCCTCTGAGTGCCCGTTCCGATATGGATAAATTCATGCCCGTTGCATCGAGCGCAATTTTTTTCCGAAGGCTCGACATAATCGCAAAAATGACATTTCAACGAATTCTCGGCCCGATGATAGGTCATGGTAATGCCGCAGTTTTCACAGATCGGCACATGGCCGCATTCACGGCATTTAATCCGCGGCGAAAACCCCCTGCGATTGAGATAATAAATAATCTGCCCGCCGGCTTCATAATGTTTCTCGGTTTCCCGCTTCAGCCGATACGACAAAAATGAAAATTCTCCCGATATCTTTTCGGTCTTCATATCCAGCGTTACGATTTTCGGCATCCGGTATCCCGATTTGGGACGTTGTCTGAGAGTCAACATCGTATATCTGCCGATAACAGCATTGTGATAAGATTCAACCGAAGGGGATGCCGAGCCGAGAATTATCGGACAGCCGACCATGCGAGCCAGCATCACCGCCGCGTCACGGCCATGATAGCGGGGAGCCGGGTCATCCTGCTTGTATGACGGGTCGTGTTCTTCATCGACGATTATCAACCGGGGATTTGAAAGCGGCGCGAAAATAGCCGAGCGAGGCCCGATTACGACCCTGATTTCGCCGGAATGAATCTTTTGCCGAATAGCCAGTCGTTGATTCAAAGTCATGCCCGAATGAATCACGGCGACCCGATCGCCAAAAAAGGCCGCGAATGAAGAGAGAAGTAAACCCGAAAGAGCGATTTCCGGAACCATCACCAGAACCGAACCGCCGGCCTCGACCGCCTTTTTGGCGGCATGACAATACACCAGGGTTTTGCCCGAACCGGTCACGCCGAATAGCATAAACGGTCGAAATGATTTTTTCGTAATGGCCGGTACGATTTCATCATGAGCTTGTTTTTGCTCCGGCAGGAGCGACAATCCCGGCAAATCATGACGAATCGGGTACGAAGTCAATTGCGTCACGCCGCCTTCATCATATATTTTTTTCAGGAATTTTTCATCAACTAATTTTTTAACGCGATAATCGGAAAATCCCATTTCTTCCAGAAGTTGGGTTCTCGAATATATGATTTCCGAATTTAATTTTTGCAATCGCTCCGAATTTTCCAAAGGAGGGATAACATTTTTTTTATTCAGCCGATAACCCATAAGCTTCGCCCGCGTTTGACGCACGCGATAGCGAGTTGTTAAGATATTTTTATCGAGCCAATCCTCGACAATTGCCGAAAATTCTTTGTCGCTATGAACTTTTTCCTCTTTGATTCGCCCATATCGAAGCAGGTATCGAGCCAATTCGTATTCGCCGGTATTGTCTGAAGAAATTGTCTTTAGATATTCAATATCACTCGGAATAAAATCGAGCTTGGTCTTCTTGCTCCCGGTTCCCGGTAAAGCCGCAGCAAGCGTTTCTCCCAAGGGAGCGAAATAGTATTCCGAAATCCAGCGGCAAAAATCGAAGAGGTATTTGGGAAAAGGGGGAAAAGTATCAATTCGCTCTTTGACAAAACGCAGCCGATAGTCAACCGGTTTGGTTTGAAATTCCACGAAAAAACCAACAGCTCTCGTTTTTCCGAAAGGAATCAGAAAACGGCATCCGGATTTGAGATTGTCTGCATCGGCGTTACGAATTTTATACGTGAACAGGTTATGATGAGGCCCCACAACGGCCAGATTGATTAATTTATCGGGCATAATCAAAAAAGGGCAGTCCCAAAAAGACTGCCCTGAAATTCAAGAGTTTATCGTATCATTACAGCTTTTTGAGTTCCTCGACCCTGGCACAGGCTTCGTCAGCCTTATCCTGCATTTTGTTAAATCCATAGAGTTCGCAAAGTCTCTCCCAGGCATCGGTATTTCCCGAATCGTTTTCTACCATCTTCTCATATACCGTAATGGCCTTATCCCAGTTTTCCGTCATAATGTAGGCTCGCGACAGAAAGTCCATCACATCCTGGTCAAACGGCATCAATTCCATATATTTTTCCAAAGGCGCGATAGCTTCTTCGGGTTGCGCATTCAGGAGATTTAAAATACCCAATTGTTTGAGACCATCGGTGTCATTAGGATCGATCTCAATAAGTTTTTCAAATTTCCCTTTGGCGTTGAGCATATATTCCTTAGCCAGAGTGGTATCGTTGGTTGCTACTTCCTGCATTTTGATAAACCAATATTGACCGCCATTAAACAAAAACTGTTTGTTCTCGGGCTCAAGCGCCAGTACTTTCTCGATATATTCATTCCATTTGTCATAATCGCCCAGACGATTAAAAATGACCGATAAATTCACCAGAGTATTGATATCGTCGGGAATATATCCCTCAAGTTTCAAAAACCAATCGCGAGAATTTTCCCAGTCTTCCAGACTAATATGTGCATACGCGATGCGGTTGACGATATCGCCATCTTCGCCCTTGATATCCTTGATTTGATAGTATAAATCGATTGCCTCTTTATGCATATTTTGGCGCTGGTATAATGCCGCCATGCCTATTAACGTTGTTGTATCTCCCGGCTGAGCCGTTAACGCCATCTTGAAATCACTCATCGCCAGGTCAAATGCCTTATTCGTCAGGCTATCATAAATTGATATAGAATCTTCGGGAGAGTTCGCCCTCATATCGGTCACCTGATCATACTGGCCAATATATTCAATGGCGCTGTTATATGATTTCTCCCAGAAGTCCAGCCGTTGCTTTTTCATTTTCTTGATATAGTTTTCTTTTTTATAGCAATTTTTACGATGCTTTTTGTCAATTGATTCATCTTCACAGAAAGCAGCGACGGAATCATAATAGGCTACGACAGTATCAATAGCATTAATCTCTGCATAAAATGTTCCAATCATATAGTAAAATTGGGGAACATGACCGAATCTATCGGCGCCCTCTTTCAATAAATCGATACAGTGGTACAGGTCTTCACGCAATCTTGATTTCTTATATACATGCTGGTAATGAATCTTGGCCGACTGAATATAGGTCGATGCGGCCCATAATTCTTTGTTTTCCTGTGCCTGTACCAGCGGGTATGTGAAAACGACGATTAACAGGACTACTATAGCGATATTTATTTTCCTCACCTTATCCTCCCGATATGTTGATCAAAAAATCGATTCAATTTATTAAATGGCCATTCGATTGTCAACCGCTTCATTGGCCTATCTATACTTAAAGTCTGGTCAGGCGTAAGGTAAAATCGATAACCCCTTTCTCCTCAGGCTCTATATCCAAAGTCCATTCAACCCTGGAAGCGGATTTCTTATCATAATCAATGCTGGCATTGAGAATCTCCCAGAATCCGCCAAAACGCCTCTCGATAATAACCGTTACCGGTTCGTCTTTTTGATTGCGCACTTCAATGCGAATATCATATTCGGTCACTTTGTCGGAAATTCTGCGTCGAGAAACTTCAGTAGTTTCGCCGATGACATCAAACGCCTTGCCAATCCTGAGCTTGACATCCTCATTACGCGGCGTATGATCAATCCGATCTTCTCCCAGCATAATTAGCGACTTATCGGTGTCGGCTTTAAAAATCCTGACTCTCCCGGCGGGTAAGGGCATACCCAGCCCGACTTCCCGGGAATTATTCATTTTGATAAAAACATTGACATCGCCCTGACCCCGAGATGAAAAATATCTTAGTTCTTTTTTTACTATGGCGCGGGCCGGTTCAAACATCGAAATCTGCTTAATCTGGTTGTTCTTAATCGTCGCCTTACGGGGGAGAGTGTACAAATGATATTCAAAAAACGCTTTTTCTTCAAAACCGACGGCCTTCTTCGGGACCGCCGTAGCCATTTCGGCGTATCCCAAACCCCGGTCGTATTCGGGGCGAGCCCGATGAATTTCACCGGCGACAACTTTCAGGATAGCATCTCGATAAGTTTTACCGCTGCGGTTGTCAATCGAAACCCATCCGGTCAAATCCAAAAGCGAATCATTTTCGTCTAAAATCCCAACATATTCAGCATGCCAAATGATGCCCGTTGTCTGATACCCGACAATCGCCTCGGCCGGTCCGGTGAAATTAGACTGATAATCCCAAAACAGGGTCGGTCGGGTAATAAGTCCTTCCGGTAAATCAGGAAATGTCACATCTCGAACCCAGCTTTTGGAAATCGTTTTTATCTTTCCGCCAGTTTGCTCAATCACCAGATATCCGCCACTGAAAGATAATAGCTTGCCGGTAAATAATTCACCCTTTTCGGTAACGATTTCAATATTGTTATCGATGTATTTGTTATAAATCTTGTCCGGGTTAACCAGATCAAAATCGTAATTCTGCTCGAGAATATCGACCTCTTTGGTTGTATCCACAATTTCAAATGTAACCGAAGTAGCGTCGATTCGAGAGGCGACGTCGGTAAATTTGATTTTGCCCAATCCCTGAACGAAATCAAGACTGCGTGTTTCCCGAACAACTCCCAGATCGGAATTATAGACTGTCACGGCAATCTCGTCGGCGATAGCCGGGATAGCCAGAGTCATAATTATTATCGCCAGACCCAGTATTTTAATAATCTGTTTCATTTGTCCCTCCATAACCTTATACGGTTTAGTTTATGCCGACGCCCTGAATAATTCAATATAAAACGTCGAGCTGTTTTCAGGAGGGTTACAGCCAAACCGGCCGTTTCTTCCCTAATATTGTCGATTTTTAGCTGAATTTTGCCCTTGCTTTGTCATAACTTGCCGGCCGCTAAATAAATGACGGGAAAAGCCAGGAAATGTTCAACACAATAAATATTGATTAAAATCAGTTTATCAAAATGGGTTTGTTTCCTCAGATTAACGTTTTGGGTCATATCAACTCGGTGGTGATTACGACAGGCGGGGGGCCTGTTTTTTTTTCCGTAGGGGTCGCGTTTCCCGGCCCGAATGATGTCGCGCCAATGGAATCCGGTCGCGAAAACCGCGCCTCTACGGGTGATATCTCGCTTCATAACATATTTCATCTTACTTAATGCGGAGATTTCGGAAATAGCGGGGAATTGATGGGGGAAGTGATCGTTGTTTTATACCAAGAAATGATTTGTTGCTATTATTGTATAAATTCTATATTATTATCGCAGTCAATGGAATATTTTGAACTCACCCAATGGTGGAGTTTATTCGGCGCGAATAATTTATGAAGAAGCATATTTATAAGTTATTAAATGAAGCACGAACGCAGAAAGGATCAATTAATTATGTGTATTTATTTCTTGTTGTATTAATCGCGGCAAATGTAATAGCGGTAATTCTCGAATCAGTTTCCTCAATCAATTATCTTTTTGAAAAGCAATTTTACTATTTTGAAATATTCTCTGTTATGGTTTTTACCATAGAATATTTATTGAGGGTTTGGTCGTGTACCGAAAATGAGAAATTTCATAAATTTTTAACCGGCCGTGTGCGTTTTATTTTTTCTCCGCTTGCAATAATCGATTTGATAGCAATTCTTCCTTTCTATTTGCCGATATTTGTTGCTATTGATCTAAGATTCTTAAGGGCCTTAAGATTACTGAGAGTTTTTAGAGTGTTGAAAATTGGCAGATATTCCAATGCGTTTATAATTTTGGGCGCTGTATTTAAAAGAAAAAAGGAAGAATTATTACTTACAGTTTTCATGGTCATTATTCTTCTAATTATTGCGTCAAGTGTAATGTATTATCTTGAACATGAAACTCAGCCCATAGTATTTTCAAGTATCCCGGAAGCGATGTGGTGGGGTATGATTACGCTAACTACAGTTGGTTATGGTGATGTTTATCCATTGACGCCAATGGGCAAATTCGTTGGAATGATTATCGCGTTATTGGGAATTGGATTGTTTGCTCTGCCAGCAGGCATATTAGGATCCGGATTTGTCGAAGAGATAGGAAACAAGAAAGGCACTCAAGAAAAATGCCCTCATTGTGGAAAACCTATGGATGATGATTAATCAGGATTAACGTCGACTTCAAGATATAAGGAATATCAACGTCCGCCATCCTCACCCGGCTCTGGTGGGTCGCCGGATTTGGCGTCGTCGCGTTTGTCTTCGCGGATATATTGACTTCCTCAATAGCGGATGTCCTCGTCTGCCGGGGGTCATACCAAAATCCAGTGGATGTGGATTTTCTGAGTAAGCGAATTATTAGTGCCAGGTCACAATTTCGTTTCGCAAAATCAAGACCTGACACAATGGTTTTAAATACATATTCTGTGTAGCGACAACCCTCGGATTGTCGTTGTGTCTTAGCGCCAGAGGCCGATGATCAGACCCATGATGATAAATCCGATGAAATTATAAAAAGCGTTCATCCTGAAGATTTTGGCCGGGCGGTGTTCCATGAGGTCATTAGTTGCCATGGGCGCTATCACAAAGCATATCACTCCGACTACGGCGATGGCACATGCGCCCCAGACCGGTTCGAGACTGGTCCAGACAAGAATGCGAGCAATACCGTAGGCCGATAAAAAAGAAAAGATAAGAACCCAAAAAAGGTTGATCGGCTTATGGTCTTTTTTTGCTTCCTCTTCAGATTTTCCTAAAGCTTCCAGCCAGGTTTTGCCAAAAATTGCTTTGGAATACCAGAGCGCGCCCAGCAACCAGTATGCGGCCGCGGCGACAAAAACGGCCAGATAATTTATTCCCGTAGATTCCATAGAAGTCCCCCTGAAATTTGAGATGGTTGATTCGCCTTATAAAATGTTATGAACTTATAAGTGGCAACAAAAACTTTCGGGTGGGGAATTTATGAAATCAAAATAACCGGGATGTGAAGGAGGGTCCACAAACCGTATCGCCATCCGATCTGTAACCGGATTCACGATAATCCCCAGGACTAATTCTTGTGTTTATGCTTTGGAAAAGATAAATTGGGCATATGATATCAGCGCAGGAATATATCACAATCATCGATATTGGTCGTCGAGGGATGGTTTATCATATCAGTTTTTCCAATGACGTACAGATTCGGGCGATGAAGGGGATAATCGATAAGCTGAATCTATCGGCCGGGGACGAATTTACGGATAGCGAATTTGAGAAGCTCAAAAATATCCTCGATGAGAGTTTCGCCAAATATACCGCCGAATCGATTCTGGCTCGGAGGGCGCATTCGGTCGGAGAGTTAAAAATCAAATTGCGGCAAAAAGATATCTCGGGTGATTTAATCAAATCGATCGTCGGGCGTTTTCGCAAAGACGGGCTTCTGGATGATTACAACTACGGCAAGATGAGGGCCGAATCGCTTCTGCGGCGTAAACCGGCCGGACGGGGGTATCTGATTCGCGATTTGCAGAATAAACTGGTACCTCGCCAAATAGCCGAAAGTGTGATTACGGAAATACTCGCCGAGGTCGATGAATCAGAATTGGCCGCGCAATTGTTGGAGAAAAAGCGTATATCTTTGACAAAGTTTGATCTTGAAACGGCCCGGCAGAAAGCATATACTTACCTGTCACGCCGGGCAATTTCGTACGGCGCGGCCAAAACCGCATTCGATAAGGTATTTGATAAAAACGAATTCAAACGAGGTGAGTAGAAATTAATTCGATCGATATCAGACAGTCATTTATAGATTTTTTCATTGAGCGGGGGCATTCGCATCAGCCGTCGTCGCCGGTTATTCCGCTCGATGACCCGACGCTACTTTTTGTCAACGCCGGGATGAATCAGTTTAAGGATGTTTTTACCGGCAGCCGTAAGGTGTCGTACAGCCGGGCGACAACTTCGCAAAAATGTATCCGCGCCGGCGGAAAACATAATGACCTGGAAAACGTCGGGCAGACCAACCGCCATCATACTTTCTTTGAGATGCTGGGGAATTTTTCATTCGGCGATTATTTCAAGGAAGAAGCGATAGTATTTGCCTGGGACTGGGTCACGAAAACGCTGGAGCTTTCCAAAGATCGGCTGTATGCGACCGTGTATGAAACGGATGATGACGCGTTCGCTCTCTGGGAGAAAATCGCGCCGGAGCTAAAGAACGGGCGTATCTTGCGATTCGGTAAAAATGATAATTATTGGTCGATGGGCAATGTCGGGCCATGCGGGCCGTGTTCGGAAATTCATTATGATATGGGCGATCATCTGACCAAAGACGATCCCAAAGCCTGGATAAATACCGAAAACGACCGCTATGTTGAGTTCTGGAATCTGGTATTTATGCAATACGATCAACCGGCCGATGGAGGTGACAAAGTTCCTCTGCCCAAACCGTCGGTGGATACCGGCGCGGGATTGGAACGGATCGCGGCTATAATGCAGGGTGTCAGCTCAAACTATGAAACCGATTTGTTCACGCCGTTGACGGCGCAGGTCGCCGCAATAACTGGCATAAAATATGATACCAAAAAGGCACAATGTGCCTCTCATAGAGTTATTGCCGATCATGTCCGGGCGCTGTCGTTCGCTTTGGCTGACGGTGGGGGACTTTCTAACGAAGGACGCAGTTATGTATTGAGGCGAATTCTGAGACGAGCCGCTCGTCACGGGAGACTTCTGGGGTATCACGAGCCGATTATTTATCAGCTTGTTCCGACTTTGATTGATATTATGGGCGGATATTTCACGGAGCTGAAAGAAAAGCAAAATCATATCGAGGCGGTTATCAAATCGGAAGAGGAACGGTTTAGCGATCTTTTGGATAACGGGCTGGAGTTGTTTTCGCAACTCGAAAAGAAAGTCAAATCATCCGGCAGCGATACGATTCCGGGCGAGGATATTTTTAAGCTGTATGATACTTACGGTTTCCCGGTTGATATGACGGCGATTATGGCGAGTGAGTCCGGACTGAAAATGGATATGGATGGTTTCGAGAAGAACATGAACCAGAGGCAGGAGCAATCGCGAGCAGGGTCTGACTTTTCCTCAAAAAAGTTTATTTCAACCCATTTGTTGGAAGCAAGAATTGATGCATATTGGGAAAATGAGAAGACAGAATTTGTTCGAGAAACTAATACTGAAACTGTAATTGAAGTTAAAACAAAGGTTATCGACAGCCAAATACCTGCTTTAAGGGATGAAGTTGCTATCGCCTTATATGAAACTCCTTTTTATGTCGAAGCTGGTGGACAAACAGGAGATATGGGAATTATCAAAGGTGACGATTTTTGTATTACAATATTAAAGGTAAGGCAATATAAGGATATAATTATACACCGCGGAAATATCACAAAAGGACACAAAGAGATTATTGAACATGGTACCAATGTAACCGCTCGCATCGACAAACGACGCCGGAAGGATATAATGCGCAATCATACGGCTACGCATCTGCTTCATGCCGCCCTCCGAAAAGTCCTCGGCGATCATGTTAAACAATCGGGGTCGTTGGTTGAGCCGGAACGGTTGCGTTTTGATTTCTCTCATTTCCATGCGATGACATCGGGCGAGGTTTTGCATGTCGAGAAAATTGTCAATGAGCAGATTCTTGAGGCTACGCCGGTGGCCACCGAAATAAAATCAGTCGATGAGGCGATGAAATCGGGAGCAATGGCATTGTTTGGCGAAAAGTACGGCGATGAAGTGCGGATCGTTTCGGTTGGTGATTTTTCCAAGGAATTATGCGGCGGGACGCATGTGAGCAATACATCGGAAATCGGATCGTTTATGATAACCGAGGAGACAGCTATCGCGTCGGGCGTGCGCCGTATAGAAGCGGTAACGGGACGAGGCTCGAGAGATTTATTCTTAAAACACAAAGAAATAGTGTTCAATCTTGACTCGTTACTCAGTACACATTCAGATAAAGTGGTGGATTCTGTTCAGAAAATTCTAGATGATTATAAAAGTAAACAGAAAGAAATCAAAAAACTAAAAGCAGAGCGATTTTCAGGAAGCGGTGATCAACCGGTCGGCCAAACGGAAAAAATTGGAGATGTCGAGTTTAGCCATCATGACTTTGGCGAGACTGATCAGGACAGCATGGCAGGATATGTAGATAGAATAAAACCACTTTCAATTAGCAGTATTAACGCATCCATAGGTACGATAAATGGCAAAAGTACAATTATGATGTCAGGCTCAGCGGGAGCGATAGAACAAGGGTATGATATTACATATTTATTTGTTAGCACTGCAAATCCATTAGGAGGTAAAGGCGGTGGCAAATCGAATTTTGCGCGAGGTGGATTGCCCAACGATGATTTAAAAGATAAATGGATAGAAAAGGTAAGAGAAGAGATTGAGAAAAAGGAAAAAGTAAAATAACATGGATGTGGGGTGCAGGGGACATGCCTTTATTTGATGATTTATTAAAAATCAGGGATGACAAGGGGGCGGGTTTTTTGCTCCTGCTCGATCCGGATCGAGTCGAACGTAAGCGACTTATATCCGCCGCCCAGTCGGCTCAGGTTTGCGGAGTGGACGCAATTCTGGCGGGGAGTTCGCTGATTACCCATAATGATTTCGACAGCGGCATGGCCGACATCAAGCGGGTGACGAAATTGCCGGTAATCTTGTTTCCCGGCAGTTCCGGACAGGTTTCCAGACATGCCGATGGGATTTTATATATCTCTCTTATCTCCGGTCGCAATCCGACTTACCTGATTGAAGAGCAGGTTAAGGGTGCGCCGATGATTAAGGCGTTTGGCCTGGAACCGATTCCAACCGGGTATATGTTGATTGATTCGGGGAGAATAACGTCGGTTCAATATATTTCAGGGACGATTCCGATTCCGAGAAATAAAAACGATATCGCCATGGCTCATGCGCTGGCCGCTCAATATATGGGGATGAAACTGGTTTATCTCGAGGCCGGTTCCGGGGCGTCGCAGCCTGTTCCCGGCGAGATGGTGACAGCGGTGGCCGAGTATTGCGATTTGCCGGTCATTGTGGGAGGCGGAATCCGACGTCCGGAACAGGCGGCGGCGATGATTGAGACGGGAGCGTCGTTTGTCGTTATCGGAACCCGGCTGGAATTTGAAGATGATTATGGATTTATGACTGAGATGGCTGATGCTATTCATTCATCAACAAAAACAACCATATAGAGAACGATATGAAAAAGAATGAAAAAAGAAAAATGCTGCTGCTGGCGGCGGCCGATGGGGTAGCGGTTCGACATAAACTGTGCCAGAATCTGCTCAATGATATAATTGATATGGCGCAGCGGTTATCCCGCGTATTAAAAAAAGGCGGAACGATTTATCTGGCGGGAAACGGCGGATCGGCTGCCGATTGCGAACATTTTGCGACCGAACTTGTCGTTCGTTTGACAGGTAAGTTTCAGCGTCCATCTCTCCCGGCCGTTTCATTAACGGCCAATAGTTCTCTTTTGACCGCGGCCGGAAATGATTACGGTTTTGATAAGATATTTTCCCGCCAGGTTGAATCATTGGTATCCAAAAAGGACGCGCTTGTTGTAATATCAACTTCGGGTAACTCGGCAAATTTAATTACCGCCGCCAAAGCCGCTCGAAAGAAAAAAGCCGAAGTGTATTCGTTACTGGGATCCAAGGGAGGCAAACTCAAAAGATATTCCGATTATAAACTGATTATTCCTTCCAACTCGGTGCAAAGGATTCAGGAGGAGCATATCTTTATCATACATAATTTAGTTTATCTTATCGAGCGAGACTTGTTTTCATGACGATAGCAAAAAATTCCCTGAAAATAACCTGGATAGGTTTGGCCGGATACGCTCTGACGGCTCCGGCGTCGATTGCGGCATCTCAACTTTTTTTTGGAGTGGCCGTGACGGCATTTTTGTTTTATTTGATTTTATATCAGCATAAATCATCTCTGGTGTTTCCTCCTTTTTTAATAATCCTGAGTATAGCTGCTTTTATCATTTTTCGATTTATCTCAATGGTCAAAGGAGGGACCGATGTTTTTATGATTCGGGAGGAGTGGTTGTTTTTGATGGCCTTATTCGGGGCCGTCGTGTTTCAAGATATCAGGAATCTGGCCCGCCTCCTGGATGTTTTTGCCGCGGGTATCATTATCATGGGCGGTTATGGCATCTGGCAGCATTTTGTCGGGGTTGATCTATATCATCAGGTATTACTGAGCCGGATGATTTTCGGATATCGGGCGATTGGAACTTTTTCGACTTATTTGACATTTTCAGGATTTTTTGCCATTGCCGCGATATTCCTGGTACCGGCCGGATTTACGGCAACCAGCAAATTCAGAAAAATATATTACTTATTGGCCTCTCAAATCAGCCTCGCCTGCATTTTGTTTAACTATTCACGCTCGACGATTGTCGCTCTTGTAATCGGTGTGGTATTTTTAATTATCCTGGTGAGCGCCCGGTACCGAAAATGGATTGCTTTGTTACTTCTCCTGACGATGGCAGTCGGAATTGTTGTATCTCCTGATTTTCTGGATCGATTCAGAAATTTGACCGGAACTGAGTTCTCGATCAAATATGCCAATTCCCGGTTGGCAATCTGGCAAACAGCTTTGTCAATGATTGAAGAAAAGCCCGTTTTCGGAGTTGGTCCGGGGAATTTCGATAAAGAGTACATTGCTCTTCGCCAGGTCAGAGTCGGCCGGAATCTGTCTCACGCCCATAATGATATATTGAATGTCGCCGCCGAATCAGGCATAATTTGTGCCCTATTATATCTTTTAATGTGGGGCATCGTCGTTGTTAAATTGTATAAGGGTTATATCAAATGTCCTGACGGATGGCAAAAGGGTTTGATTTTGGGGACCTTATTATCTTCAGTAGTGTTTTTTGTAATGTCTCAGTTTGAGGCGTTTTTTGCCGATGAAGAAGTAAGGTTGCTTTTGATGTTTTTCTGGGGGATTGGGCTGGCTGTTTTGGGCAATTTGAAGGCTTCGGAAAAGTTATCCGAAATTGCGTAATGAAATAACTTGACAAGATTGGTATTGAGCATATATTGAATCCGCTTATGGCAAAGAAAAAAACAAAATCCGAAGGCGGTTTGCCGTTTGGGCCGAAAAACTGGGCGCTGATGGGCGCCGGATTAGTTTCGATAATTATCGGCTATATCTCGCTCGGCAGTGGCTCGATAACTTTGGCGCCGATTCTTCTGGTTTTGGGTTATTGTGTATTTTTCCCGATCGGTATAATATTAAAAGACCGACCGGATGAAGAGATAAGCGAGGATGAAGCTTAGGGGTAGTCACTGGAAAAAGAAGAGGTGACGCCCGGTTTGGATGGGCAGTTAGCTCAGCTGGTTCAGAGCACCTGCCTTACACGCAGGGAGTCACTGGTTCGAATCCAGTACTGCCCACCATAGATAGAAGATTAACAAAAGACATAAAGAGATTATCCGAAAAGTATAAGTCGGGGTTGTAGTTCAGTTTGGTTTAGAACGCCTGCCTGTCACGCAGGAGGCCGCGAGTTCGAGTCTCGTCAACCCCGCCAGATAATACGGGATGACCCTTTGGCAAGAATGTCAAAGGGTTTTCTGTATGTGGGGAGCCTGTAAGGAATTTTGTGTAAATGTAAATAATTGATTATGCTTCGAAATTGAAAACTGAAGCATTTACACAGGAGACCAACATGAGTTCGATTGATCCCGCTCTAATCAAAGAATTACTCAAGGATTATAAAAAGCCCGAGGATTTGATTGGTAAAGACGGCTTGCTGAAACAACTCACCAAAGCCCTTTTGGAAAAAGCTCTCGATTCCGAGTTGACCGAGCATTTAGGCTACGAGAAAAATGCCTTATCCGGTAAAAACAACAGCAATTCCCGTAATGGTAGAAGTCGTAAAACACTCAAGACTGACCGTGGTGATATGAACATATCAGTTCCCCGCGACCGCCAGAGTGACTTTGAACCCCAGATAGTCCAAAAAGGACAACGCCGTTTTACCGGTTTTGATGACAAAATTCTCTCGATGTATGCTCGTGGTATGACAACCCGTGATATTCAAGGTCATCTCAAAGATATTTACAACGTTGATGTCTCACCAGAGTTGATTTCAACGGTCACGAACGGTGTTTTGGATATGGTCAAAGAATGGCAGAACCGTCCTTTGGATACGGTCTATCCGATTATGTATTTTGACGCTCTTCGGATGAAGATTCGTGAAGATGGTCGGGTGGTTAACAAGGCGGTTTATCTTGCCTTAGGTGTCAATATGGATGGCCACAAGGATGTGCTGGGTATATGGCTTGACAAGAACGAGGGCGCCAAGTTCTGGCTGAATGTGTTTACCGAACTTAAGAATCGTGGTATCAACGATATCCTGATAGCCTGTGTTGATGGTCTCAAGGGTCTTCCTGAAGCAATGAGCCTGTAAGGAATTTTGTGTAAATGTAAATAATTGATTATGCTTCGAAATTAAAAAGAGAAGCATTTACACAGGAGAATTAACATGAATTCGATTGATCCCGCTTTAATTAAAGAACTTCTCAA
>JAZGGI010000013.1 GCA_036480375.1 Candidatus Zixiibacteriota bacterium | reverse complement strand
CCGCATTCCTTTTTTGATGACAAAACACCGATGGAGGTATATCTTGACAACATGGCGGCATAATCAACCAAACCGAATACACCTTAAATCAGCCGTCAAACTGTCCAACAAACCAGGACCACCTCTTATTACTCATCGTTATACCTCAGTCGCTTGCCATCTAAACAGATTAAATTTATCCTCACCCATAAGTGTAGACCTAGTGAGACTATAACCACTTCTATTTTTTATTCGTTCAATTAAGGTAAGCTTTGCTTCACTAGATTTGAGTTCTCTATTTATATATGATTCAGCCCCGATAAATAGATCGGCAAGTTGTAAAAGCTCAATTTCATGCGAGCGAACAATTTGTATTTTTTGTATTATGTCCCTAGAAAAATCATACATATTATTGCATAATACTTCCTGTAATTTCTCGGATTTTGACGCGCTATTACTATCTTTAATATCCAAATATATATTATACTTGGTGTTTGGCTTTAGGATAATTTTAAGCATATCAAAATACATTTTATAATACCAATCATCATGCGTCTGATTAAATGAAGCATGATTCAACCTTGTTTTATCAGGGACTATCAATCCTCTAAAATGCAAATCGTTATCATCAAAGAAATAATCTACAATATTTAAGTAGAAATCTATCTTTGCAGGTGAGACCTTTGTCCATTTTATTTCAAAAGTCGATTTAAATCCATGATTTTTCTTAATTTCTTTAATCTGGCGGGAAATATATTTGACTTTCTCAAGTGGGCACCAGACTCCGCCAAGAATCATGACTTTCTGATGATCTCCTTGCAAATGACAACTTTCATCACAGTATATGTTTATGGTTTCAGCCATAAAGCCTCTCATTTATTTAATGTGATCATACTCAAATTGATTAAATTAACAACCTCACAGCCCCAACACATCCCCAATCCGGAGCATGCCCTCTTTTATCAGCACAAGAAAATCGGGTAGTTCCAAATCCAAATTTGAGCAAGCCGAGATGTTTTCCCGTTCGGCTCCGGCGGCAAAGCGTTTTTCCTTGAATCGCCTCAGCATAAAATCGACATCGACTCCCTCAAGCCGTTTACCGGGGTGCATCAAAGCGCAGGCCACCAGAAATCCGGTCGTCGGGTCGGTCGCGTACAGGGCCCAATCCAGGCGCGAGCGGCATGGTTCATGCCCCGGATGACACCGGATTGCCTGCATCATCTCATCGGGTAAATTGTATGACTTGAGCCATTCTTCGGTGATAAACGTATGCTTGTTCGGATTTTTAACCGTTTTATCATAATCAAGATCGTGCAAAAGTCCCGTCAATCCCCAGATATTCGTATCTTCATTACAATGCTCAGCCAGCCGTATCATCCCCGCCTCAACCGCATAAATATGCTTGCGCAGATTTATATTTTTGACTTTTTGTTCCACCAGCGCGGCGGCTTTGTCTCGCGTTATCATAATAACCTCAATCGAAAAATTTCCAGTTTATCCCCCAACTATAAAACCATCCCGAATACCCATATCCTTCCGGCGCGGGAAAAACCTGGCCGGTCGCGTTGTGCATCAGGTAATAAAATGTGAAAGTTTGCATCGAAGCGTTGACGCCCCATGAGAAAAGAGCCTCTGTTTCGAGCGGTTCCAAATTATAAGACAACGGCTGCTCGGTATGGCTCATCTCGCCAAACAATCGCATATAAATATCATATCTTGTTATGAGGAATTTAAGTCCCAACTGTCCGTATGTCTGCCAGCGCGGAGAATACGGCGGTCGATTGCCGTACCTGTCCGAATCAACCTTTCGCACCGTCGCCGAAACCGAACCATAGAAAGGTCCCAAATTTGAAAACGAGCCGGATAAATTTAAATCGGCAAATTGAATCGAATCATTTTGAGGAATGACTTCACCCGATGTATAAAACGGCGAAAAGCGGCGATCATAATAAATTGCTCGATTAAGTTTACCGCCGTTAGCGGCTATCAATATATTATAATTTTCCTTTTTGAATTGCAGACTTACGTTGCCTATTAATTTCTCTTCCGGCTGTAATCCGGGATTACCGCTTTCGGAATATGGGCCCGCGAGAACGCCCAGGCTGCCGATAGAGCCCGACCGGAAATCGGCGTATCGTTCGTCAAGTGTTGGAAATCTCATCAAATAGCCGACCGAAAGCATAGTCTTCAAGCTTTGGTTCCAATCATGCGACCAACCGACAGCTCCCTCAACAGCCGGATGATCCGTTTCAATATTTTTCAGACGCGCGAAAACAAACTGTGTGCCGCCCAAAAAAGACCGAAAATCTGCGATTGTAATCATGCCGTAATTTTGCGACAGATATAGCTGATTAATATCAAACTTATTTTTACCGCCGAGAATTGAAAGATAAAACATGCCGGCATCATGAATTCTCGTATAAGCAATTTGCGATGAATAATAAATCGGTTTAATAGTTCGAAACACTGAAGACGCAAAAGATGAATATCCTGACCTGGATGACTGATAATTGAAATTACCGGTCATTTGCCCGCCCAGAAAATCATGTCTGGTAATATTCAGACTGATTTTATTGTCACGCCGAAAACGATTGAAAGTATTTCCGCCCAAATCCGGCATAATCGGAAAACTCCCTCTGCGACGATAGACGTGGATACTCGACTCGAAATCGGTATTTCTCATTAGATGCCCGACAATCCGCGTCTTGACATAATAACTGTTATCATTGGCATCAGGATTGTATCCGTCGCCGTTGCGGTAATCGGTCGAAAAAGCGACCCCAAATCCATCTCCAAACATTCGCGCCAATCGTCCCCGAGTATGGGCGTATCCGAATGCTCCCCTCTCTACGGTGAATTGAGATTCCGCCTTGCCTTCGGGTATTGCAAATGGTTCCATATAAAGAGCTGACAATCCACCGGTGAAGGAACTAAGCGACGCCAGTGGGCCCTCAATGATTCCCGCCCGATCGATATCACCCGTTGAAAAATCGGAATAATCCAGCGCGCCATCGGGAGGAATGGTTCGGTCATACGGCAAAAACGGAATACTGCCATCGCTTATATACATCTGTTGGCCCGGCAGACCAAAGGGAGCAACCGTCGTCCGCAATGGAGTTTCATGATAAGACAACCGATAATAAGATGCCTCACTATTTAAAAATCCCGCCGCATCACGAGGGTAAAGATCAAAATCAATGACGTCAAATCTATGCCACTGACGAACAAAATAAAAATTCAGGCTGTCGGTAATTTTTATACCTGGAATATATTTCTCAGGGACCGATTCATCTGCGAGAGAATCAATTGTCAGACTATCGGCCATAAACAGGCTGTCGTGAGGATTGTTTAGAGTACTATCAATCGTGAATGAACTATCGATTGGATTGAGAACAGAATCTGAGGGCATCGTTCCCCCATAAGCTGGGACGACGATCATTATTATCAGAATATAAAGTAGCAACAAAAAAAACCTAAATTCCAATTTTACTCTCCGCACTACACAACTTGACAATCACCGGATAACAAACCGGGAATATCACCATATTCGAGAAAATCGTAAAAAGCGCGAATGACATTCCCGCCAGCAGATATTCCCAGAATGGACCGTACAGCCAGGCTTCAACACCGTTTAGTAAAATCTGAAAAACAAGCCCTGAAAGCAAACCATAAATGGCGAAGATGATAAATCCGGTTGGCGACACTTTTTTGATAAAGGGAAACCCATACAAAAATCCGCCCAGAGCGCCCACCAGAATCATGCCGACAATCTGAGATATCATTGTCGGGACGGTCGCCATACCGTACGGATTAAAAACAGTCCATAAAAATTCGCCGATCCCCCCGACAAGTATCCCAACGCGAATACCATAAATAGCCCCGGCGGCGAATATCACGATAAAAATCAAACTGACATTAGGAATATAAAAACTGGCGTATGCGAAGACATAAGCCAGAGCGGAAAAAATCGCCACTCTGGCTATAAGCCGACTGCGCTTCATCATCGCAGAACCATAATTTTCTTCAAATATGTTTCACCACCGAGTTCAATCACGGCTATATATGGCCCGGCCGCCACTATCTCTCCATCATTGTTTTTGAAATCCCATCCGATAGTAAGGCTGCCGATCCCGGATAAACTCATGTCTATATCCCTGATTTTTTCACCAGACATATTCAGAATAGTGACTTTCATTAATTGGTCGGAATTTCCCGGCGCGATGACCGCTTTGAAAGTCACTGAATCATGCGACTGAACCCAGCCAGGATTGGGATAAGGATCAAATACCTGGTTCCCGCCGGCTACATCAATCGTAAAAACCGCGTCGGAAATATCAAAACTGGACGGATTATCAGCATCGGCGATACGAATTAAACATTCTGTAGAAGCCAACTCCGGTACTGTCCATGTATAAGCCGCGTCCAAATTGCTAACTTCGGCGATATCGCTCCAACTCACGCCATTGTCGGTTGACAAATCAATATCAACCGTTGTGATCGAATCGGCAAAAAACCATGAGATATCATAGACCATACCGGCATAAAGGACTTCGCCGCCGTTTGGCCGTATCACTCCCTCCCCCAAAGCCGAAATAACCATCGAATAATCTATGGTTGAATCGATAGTTCCCAAAACCGATGGGATCAAAACGATCTGATTAAAGCTGGAAGCGTCGGGAATTGATATATGTGTCGTATTTTCATCATAAATTTCGGGATCAAAATAAATCGGGTCCGCCGAAACATTCGACGGCAAACCGACCACCTGCAAATCCCATGGATATCCCGGGGCGGGGTTGAAAGTGATTCTAATACCTTCGGTCATTGATGAAAGATTATTTAGCATGATATAATTCGCCGCCCAGCAATCCGGCTGCAGAGAATCATCAACCTGAATAACCGCCGGATAAGAATTAACCTCATCGGCGAGAAGAACCATGTTATAGAGATCCGCCTCCTCAAAATACTCTCCCGGTCTCGCCCTCAATCCCGTAAACAGGTTCCACAGCGCGAATTCCCGAAATAAGCTCGACATCGACTCTGTTCCGCCTGATCGGGTGTTTATGACATCATCTGTAGCAGATACCCAATTGGGTCCCTGCGTCGCACGGCAACTATCCCATATCTGAGTGATAATTTCGGAATCATATTTTTGAGCGAGAAATAACGGCCAGACTACCGAACCATACATATGTAAATTCCTATTTTCGTAAAAGCCTGTTTGATATGTTCCGAATCGCAAAGAATAATGCGGGAAGTTATAGAAAAATATCAGGTAAAACTTCTCATAATCATTGACATCATCAAAATGTTCTTCTTCCATGAAAACCGCCGACATCTCTATCCATGAAGCATTTAAATCTCTGGGAATCGGCGTCGTTTCAACTTCCGCGATATCATAACTGAACTGGATAACATGAAATATTTCATGGGCCAGCGTCACAGACAGCGCTGCCAGGCGATCATTCTCATAACCCTGAAAACCATCATAATCATTTTCCATATATAGATATGACGTATATGTTACCGGTGTAACCATCGAATCGGCAAATGTGGCGCCGTAAAACGGGACATCAGAAAAGTAAATATCAATTCGTCCGTCGCCGCCGCCATTGTAATATCCATCAGACAAAGGCACATCATATCCCAAATCATCGATCAGATGATCATAAACCTGCTCGGAATATATGCCAGCCATAAATATGAAATTTGGCGTTCCCGGGAGGCTATCCTGCCTGTCAAATTGGTATATTAAATCCAGGCCGGTGTCGGTATAATGAAATAAGAAATGCGTGGTACCGTACGTAAACGACATGGAATCCAGTCTATCGCCAAAATCCAGAGTCGCAGTGGCCACATTATCCGGCCGTTTGTTATGCAAATCAAGAAAGATAGGCGTACCGCATTTTATCGGCTGCTCTTCACCGGCGGCCATCCTCTGTTTATAATCTTCCAGATATGTTTTAACATCAGAAGCGTATTTGAGCCATTCCTCCGCCGACATCGCTCCGGCTTGTATATTCTGAGCACATAGAAGCACAATTATCAAAATCAATGATTTTTTCAAAAGAAATCTCCTGTTCCAAATCAATTCCGCAGTTTTTCCCAGACTGATTTCATCACGGTTAAATATTCGTACGGTACTTTTTCATGGCCGATATTTCCATAACGCCCGGTCCGATTATGTGAATCCGAGCCGCCGGTACAAAACAATCCCAATCTCTCGGCCAGTCTCCGGTACCGCTTGCGTTTCGCCGGTTTATGAGTCGGATGAAATATTTCAATACCATCCAGTCCCCAATACGCCATCTCCTCAATCAAGTCATCTTCATTGGTCAATCCGGGATGAGCCATGACGGCCACTCCCTCGGCGTTATGAATAAGCTCAATCGCTTCGCGGGGAGTTAGTTTGGCCTTGGGAACGTAAACGGGGCCGTTCAAACTCAGGTAATCGCGAAACGCTTCCTCGTAACTCGAAACCACACCATGCCGGGCCATCACTTCGGCCACATGCGGCCGCCCTATCGGCGCCTTGTCAGCCAATTTCACTATTTCATCGTAATCTATCTTTATACCGAGACCGCTCAGGCGCTCAACCATCTTTTTACTCCGTTCGAGACGAATCTTACGGAATCTATCAAGCGCTTCCAATAGTCTCGCGTCATCGGTTCTAAAGAGATAACCAAGTATATGAATATCATCGTCAGCCTTGGAGGCCGAAAGCTCAATTCCCGATATTACCTCAATTTCTTTACCGGCGTCGCAAGCGACGGCCTCGTCTACTCCCGAAACGGCATCGTGATCGGTTATGGCAATTGCTTTCAAATCGAGGGCAATTCCGATTTTAACGGCTTCAGCCGGTGATTGCCGACCGTCGGAATGGTCGGTGTGTATATGCAAATCAATCAGGTCAGGCATTAATTAATTTCTGCTCAACAATACGCGCTACTTCATCGGCCAGCGTCTCTCCTCGCGTTATATAACCCTCAATCTCGCCGGAAAGTTTCTTGACAAAGTCTTTATCCGAAAGACTGGAAAGGTTAATACGAACATTTAAGATGGCTCCGTCCATGGCTGCCTTGGCCATGAGAGCGCCTACTCCCGAATCGGTTATGGAATTCTCATTCCCTTTTTCCGCGACAACTTTCAAAAGAGATAATACTTCAAGTGATTTTCTGGCGACTTTCAGCGGTACCAAAGAAGCCCCCTTGTTGGCGTCTTCTATCACAGTAGCCCTATGTTTGACTTCTTCTTCGGTATCTTTAGGCAGCTTGAAAGCGGCCATAACCCGTTCAAAAGCCTCTTTATCTTTAATTATCAATTCCGCCAGTTCCCCGCGCAAAACTTCACTGCGCGTAAGAATAGCCGAAATCTCATCATGAACCGCCTTGTATTTTTTCTTTGTCACCGTCAAGCGGCTGACCATTGAAGCCAGAGCCGCTCCGAGAGCTCCGGCCGCCGATGCCACCGATCCGCCGCCGGGAGCCGGAGTCGCCGCAGCAACTTCATTGAAAAATTCATCGACTGAACTCTTTTGCATCTCGGCCGACTTTATTAGCTTCTCTTCAAATATCTGATCCTTGGAAAAATTCTCCAAACGCAAATAGTAATCAACCGCCTTAACCAGGGCGTCATTGGGAACCAATCCGACTATTTCGGAAGACGTAACATTAACGCCGTACCGAGCCGCCTCGAGCTTGATCGTTTCAAAGACCCGATGAATCGGCGTCTTTTTGTAATTGACCAGATTCATCGAAACTTGAACGCAATTGCGCTCCTCAATCTCAAATCCGAGTGCCTTGCAATACATGAATCCGCCCGAGCGAGACCTGATCGCTTTGGCTATCTTTTTGGCGACTTTAATATCTTTGGTATCAAGATAGACGTTGAACGCGACCAGAAACATCCGAACTCCAATTGCCGTCGCACCCGCCTTGAGATTCATTTTCTCCGGCCCATAATCAGGTTTTTTCTTTGGGTTGCTGCCGATTGCCTCGCATAATCCTTCATATTCCCCTGTGCGGACCTTGGCCAAATCCTTGCGCCGAGAAATGGTTGCTGCCTCCTCGTACAAAAAGACCGGTATCTGAAGCTGCTCACCGACATCCTGGGCCAGCTCTTTGGCGAGTTGAATACATTCCTTGACGGTTATATCAGATATGGGAATAAAAGGACAGACATCGGTAGCTCCCATACGAGGATGTTCACCTGAATGTTCGCGCATATCGATCAGTTCGGCGGCTTTTTTGTAGGCCCGAAACGCGGCTTCTTTCGCTTCCATTGGCGGACCGACAAAAGTCACCACCGCTCGATTATGACTGGGATCCATTTCTTTATCTAAAAGGATGATATTATCTACCGAAGTAATTTCTCGAATAATCTCATCGATAACTTCGGGGCGGCGCCCCTCCGAAAAATTGGGAACGCATTCAACCAGTTGTGCCATATTTTTTGACTCCGTTGATTTTATTTCAGACGTTTTCTTCGTCTGAGCGATTTACGTAATTGAGATTTTAGCCCCCATGCCAACAAAGGAATCATGATTTCATGATGACCGACAAAATTATAGCCGATTCCTCCGTGCATGGTCGGCCTTTTAACCACATTCATCGACGGGCGGTAATGCATAATCATATCGAAGTTGGCCGTGATTATTTTCTTCGGACGCCCGTAGATATTGCGCGCCACCGTCAGAGCTTTCAGAAAAACTTCCGGTAAAATAACCGCCGAACCGATATTTATAAACACACCGCCGTTTTCGCCTTTGGATATTTGATGCGCCAGTATCTTAAAATCCCGATGGCTCGCCCGAGCCGTGGCTCCGGCATCGTACTCAGGATGCTGGCAAACAATATCGGTATCAACCGCGATATGTATCATCGCCGGAATTTTCAATTTATAACAGGTTGCCAGAAGAGAATATTTCGAAAAACGTGCCTTTTTTGATACCAATACTTCCCCGGCCGCCTGCCCCAAACCGATATTTTCATCTTCAGCCAATTTGACAATTTCCGAAAACAGTCGAGACGTTTCGCGCGACATCCCAAAACTTCCATCGCCGATGCCGGCCGCTACATCTTCCGAAGTTTTTCCCGCAATCGCGATCTCGCTGTCATGAATAACTCCGGACCCGTTAAGGCAAATCCCGGTTACCAAATTTGATTTCATCAAATCGATAATGACGGGTGATAATCCGACTTTGATTAAATGCCCTCCGGCCATGATAATAACCGGCTTATTTTTCTTACGCGCCCGGATAATACCGGCGATTAAATTCTTTAAATCATTGGCTTTTAAATACCCCGGGAGGCTGTCAAAAAATTTGTCCGCCCCGGCAACAGAAGGAATTCCGGCCAGAGACTTAATCGATGCTAACGAGGGACGGGATTCTAGCGAAATCGTTTTTACCCGACTCAAATCGACCGAATCAAATTTTTTCCTCAAAATTCCTCCAATTGCCCCAATGTATAATCGGTCAATTCAGCCGAAATTGATCCCACGACAACTTTTGATTTCATTAATACCGGCAGGCGCAACCGATCGGCGGTCATCCAAACGGTAAGTTTACCTTCATGCTTAAAAACTCCGGCCGACTGAAGAATAGGCTCCACCACCAGGCAATCAAACTTACCGGCTTTGGTTTTTATCGTTTCGCGTTTCCGAATCTTAACTTCCAGAGGATATTTTTTTCCATCCGTGAAGTTATCTATGAAAATTGATTTACCCACTTCGAGTTTCTGGGTACGAATAAAATAAAGGATGGACAAGGCATCCTGAACGTAAGGAGCCACTTCAATCGTATCATTTTTATAAACCACCGAATGATTAATCTGATCAAATTCATATTTCCGATGCGCTCGATATTTTCCCTCCCGCAAATTTTTATCGAATTTCCATGAGAAAAGCCCAATGGCATCAACAATTGATTCGACCCTGTCCTTGACCGGATAAAAGGAGGAAAAGAATTTATTTGAATTGGCGGTCGTTATAATCTGATATGCCGGTCGATTATTAAACTCAATCAATTGCGCGACTTCCATAGTCGCCGTACCGGCGTTTATAAATCCGTACCCTATGTCAAAATTTAGCTTTTCGCCCACACCAAAAGCATTGTTTTCAATATACCTGTTTATCTCTTCGGGGGCGTCAATTGCCGGTTTGCTCTCATCGGGAACATTATCCTGCGCCACTCCGTATTGCACGCGAGCAAAATAACCAAGGGGTGTTAATCCACCCACGACTAACAGAAAAACTATGGCATTTTTTATTATCGTTTTAATCATCTGCCCCGGTTGTTCCCATTTTCTTTTTTGCCAATTCAATTATATCGGGAAGTATCCGTCCCAATTCCTCACCGATTTCCAGAAAAGTATGATTATATATATCCAGCGAACCGCCGATTGGATCGGGCACACCTTCGCCGTCATCGCCGGTCTCAGGAAATTTTTTCAACAAATATGTTTTAGCAGCCGCTTCGGGACTCACCGAAATTATCGTCCGGTAATGACCCGATGTCATGGCGAGAATCAAATCGGACTCCTCCAAAAGTTCAGACGATAACGGCCGGGAATGATGCCTGGATATATCGGCGTGCCAGGTTTTGGCGGCTTCAATAGCGTATAGTGTCGCCGGGCAACCAGGGATCGCTCCGGTCCCGGCTGATAACACGTCTATATAATCTACCCCACGACCTTCAAGTAATACTCGCATAGCTCCCTCGGCCATTGCCGAC
This sequence comes from Candidatus Zixiibacteriota bacterium, assembly GCA_036480375.1. Classification (NCBI taxonomy): domain Bacteria; kingdom Pseudomonadati; phylum Candidatus Zixiibacteriota; species Candidatus Zixiibacteriota bacterium. The sequence goes on along the minus strand of JAZGGI010000013.1, from coordinate 14,961 downwards.
CGGCAAGTATTACCGGTACACACGAATAATACTTTGAATCGGCTCATCTAATTGATTTCCGCCAACGCTTTTTCAATTTCACGTTCAGGTATCATACCCGGCCTTAGAATTTTCGTATCATCCCCAACCCACAACACCGTCGAAGGCGTTATGGCCCGACAGGGCCCGGCGTTAACGTATAAATCTACAGCATCACCTAGTTCTTGCCTGATAGAATTAATATCCGAAGAACCGCATTGACCGCTGATATTGGCCGATGTAGCCGTTACCGGGCGATCCATGCCTGACATTACGGCCGCAATTACGGGCGATGAAGACAGGCGCAAACCAAAACCGAGTTCGGATTTATACTCGGAAGGAATAAAACTCTGACCTTTCCTCTCCGGCATAACCAGAGTTAATGGTCCCGGGAGAAATTTTTCCGCCAACTGCCGGGCGATTTTATTTATCATGCAAAACTTTTCGGCCATATCCATATCTTTTACAAACAAAGCCGGTTTCAAATCGAGATTTCTTTTTTTTATCCGCCCAATTTTCTCCAGAGCCGATGCGTCGGCTCGAACCGACAGAGCATATTGAGTTTCGGTCGGTAAAACAACAATCCTTTTCCCGTTTAAGGCCGCAATTATTGTTTGAACTGTTTTATCTTCAGGGTGAACCGGATCACACTTTATTTCCCGACTCACCGCTCATCCTCCAGGTCTTCAATCACACCTTCTTCTAATACTTTGGCTGAATCGGCTTCAGGAGTGGGCAAAATTGGCTCTTCATCTATCATAATATCCGGAGCTGGACGCACCCGTAAATTAACTCTCGCTACCCAGGCGCTGCGATAACCAATGGAACGAATCTCGGGTATCATGTTTTCGGCTTCTTCTCGTTTGGCAAAATCACCCACCCGGAGCTTATAATAGGGCACCTCGTAATCGAGATATACCGGGAGATTGAAAATCTCATCGGCAATCGCTTTTTCCTTACGGGCTTCGGTATATAATCGAGAAGTAAATATCTGCACCCGATAAACGTCGGTCGGTGATATTTGCGACTGAAGCGAGTCAAACTTATTATAGGTAATATCAACCGGAGATACTAATGAATCCCCCGCATCAGGTGCGGCAGACACATAGATTGGATAGACTTCCGGAACAACCTCACGATCTATCGCACCAGCCATTGGATCTAATGGTACGCCACTGGCCGTTTGCTCGGCCGGTTCAGAAACGGTGGAAGTACGTTTTGTGCATGATTGGCTGATAATGAGTAAACCGAAAGCGAAGATAATTGTTATAATATATTTGACAGACATTTACAGAAATTTCCTCAAATCTTCATCGGAGGCGATTTTATCCAGCAAGCCTTTTATTTTATCCAGATGAGTTTTGTGAGCCACCAAAACAACATCGCCGGTACGGACGACCACCAAATCTGACACGCCCAGCGTGGCCACCAAACCGCCGGTATCATTTACAATCGTGGATTCAAATGTACCAGCCAGCACCGCTTTGCCAATAACGACATTATTTTCTTTATCAGTATTTTTAAATCGCTGCAAAGCCAGCCAACTGCCAATGTCGTCCCAGGTGAATTTACCCTGTAAGGTCAGGACATTATCGGCCTGCTCCAGAATCGCGATATCAATCGATACCGGTTCGGCGTCATCATAGAGTTTTTTTCGCGTCTTCTTTTCGCTGCTCTTCCCGATATGCCTGGAGTACTCCATTAGCTGCTGATGCATCTCCGGCATATGCTTTTCAAAGGCTTTTAAGATCGAGCTCACCGACCAGATAAACATTCCCGAGTTCCACAGATGTTTACGTCCGTAATAATATTGCTGTGCCACGGTAGGTCGCGGTTTTTCCTTGAAGGCCGATACTTTGCAAACCGAGATCCCATCCACTTCGTATTTCTCATCACTCAGTTCGATATAACCATATGCTGTTTCGGCGCGCGAGGGAACTATGCCAATCGTAATCAAATTATCCTGTTTGGCGGCAATCTTTGTTCCCGCCCTGATAGTCGCTATCAGCTTCTCGGCCGGTTGAATTAAATGGTCAGCCGACAGAACAACCATGATTCCCTCAGGATCACGCTTTTGTAAATGAACAGCGGCGTACCCTATCGCCAGACAGGTATTGCGCCCGGATGGCTCGCACAGCATGTTCTCTTCTTTTATAAGTGGACATCTAACCAGAATCGCGTCCTTGATGTTCTCGCCGGCGACGACAACCGTATGCTCAATGGGTATAAATTCATCAATCCGCTTAATCGTAACCTCCAGCATACATTTATCGTCGGTAATCGACAATAGCTGTTTGGGTCGGGATTCGTTCGACAGAGGCCAAAACCTCTCTCCTTTTCCTCCGGCCATAATGACACTATAAATCAACGGACATCTCTCCTCTAAAAAATCGGCCAACTTACTCCAGCATAAGATAATACCCCAGCCCAGATTCAAAGTCAAGTAAAGTTTAATCGACCCCCAATTAGCCAAAATCAATTTTGGCACAAAAACAGTATTGAGGTGTTTGCTTTCTGGAATAAAAACCCGTATTTTTACAATGTGTGTTTGTAGATATATTGGTACATTATTCGTACAAAGGATCAGCCATGGAAAATATTAATCTGTACGCCGGGTGGATTGGAATTTTTTTGGGATTTGTCTCCGGAGCCGTGCCGGGAATGTTTTTTTACAAAGAAGACTGGCTCGGCGGTTACGCCTCGTGGCGCCGCCGAATGATTCGCCTCGGGCACATTGCATTTTTCGGAATCGGGTTTATCAACCTGGCTTACGCCCTGACTCTTTTGACGCTCAATCATCCCGGTTATCCCATCACATCAATTATGCTCATCATCGGAGCTATTTCCATGCCGGTCGTATGTTATCTATCCGCTTTCAGAATGTATTTCCGACATCTGTTTTTTATTCCCGTACTTAGCCTGGTTTTGGGTGTCGGAGTATTTTTATATGGAGTATTATTCGAATGAAAATTGCCCTTATAGCCATGAGCGGTATCCGTGTCGCCGATACCGAGCTTCTCGAAATGGGTTTGACGCTGCCCGGTTTCGTAGAGAGAAGTAAAATTATCGCGTCGCTTCCCAGTCTGGGTCTTTTGACCCTGGCCGGCATGACCCCAAAATCACACCAGGTCGATTATTATGAAATCGCCGACCTGCAGGAAAACATCAAAGGCAACTCCATCCCCCAGGATTACGACCTTGTTGCCATATCCAGCTACGGCGCCCAGATAAACGAAGCTTATCTGTTGGGCGACATCTATCACAAAAACAATACTCCGGTTGTCATGGGCGGGTTGCATGTCAGCTTCGTCCCCAAAGAAGCCATAGCCCATTGCGATGCGGTTGTCATCGGCGAAGGCGAATTGAGTTGGCCTGATGTTCTTAAAGACGCCGAGAACAAATCTCTCAAACCGTTTTACGGGTCGATTGACGAGGAATATGATTTAAACGACGCGCCTCTCCCGGCCTTCGGACTGCTGGATATTGACAAATACAATCGCTTAACGATTCAGACCAGTCGCGGCTGTCCGCATCAATGTGAATTTTGCGCCAGTTCGACTCTGCTCACCGATAAATACAAACAAAAACCGGCCGAAAAAGTCCTGGCCGAAATCGATGCCATCCTCGAAATCTGGCCCAAACCGTTTATTGAATTAGCCGACGACAACACGTTTATTAATATCTCCTACTGGAGAGAATTATTGCCCGAAATTAAAAAACGCAATATCCGCTGGTTTACCGAAACCGATATATCAATCGCCAAACATCCGGATTTGCTGGAACTGATGCGCGAAAGTGGATGCGCCCAGGTGCTTATCGGACTCGAAAGTCCGCTCGAACCGCCTCTTGACGGCCTGGAAATCAGAAGCAACTGGAAAATGAAACAATGGACCAAATACAAAGACGCTATCCGGACGATTCAATCGCATGCCATCAGCGTCAACGGCTGCTTTGTCCTAGGGCTTGACGGCCAGATGCCGGAAATTTTCGATACTGTTTTTGATTTCGTCGAGGATTCTGATTTGAGCGAAGTCCAGATCACGATTCAGACCGCCTTCCCCGGAACGCCTTTGTATAAAAGACTCCAGTCGGAAGATAGAATCATCGAAGAAAACGCCTGGCACAAACTGAGCCTGTTTGATGTCAATTTTATCCCCAAAAATATGAGCCTGACAGAGCTTCGGAGCGGGTTTCATTCGCTGGCGGAAAAAATATACAGCGAAGAAGTGACTCAAAAACGCCGCGAGAAATTCAAAAGTCAGTTGCGCCAATATATAAAAAAGCATAAATAGACTTTCACAGGGAACGATCAAAGCAAGGGAAGTCAATTATGAAATCACACAAATGGATTTCAGTTTTATTCTGGATCGGCGGGATCTATGACGGACTTCTGGGGCTGTTATTTTTGTTGTTCGGGATGTCCATCTTCGAGATGTACAATATCACCCCACCCAATCATATCGGCTACATTCAATTTCCAGGTGCGCTTTTAATTATCTTCGGCCTGATGTTTATTGCCATCGCCAGAAATCCGGTCGCCTGGCGGCATTTTATAATTTACGGTATCCTGCTAAAAGTTGCCTATTGCGGAACCGTATTCAGTCATTGGATTATATCCGGCCTGCCGTGGATATGGAAACCGTTCGCCATTTGCGATTTGATTTTTGGCGTGCTGTTCGTTATCGCGTATTTGCAATTGAAGCGGCCTGAGTAGAATAGAATGCGGGGATATTTACGATCCTCCTCTGCCTGGATGCGCTGAGTGATGATTCGGTGACACGCCCATCCAATATGATTATTTTTTCGGCATGACGAGTTATGCCAGCCATTGCACGACAACTCAAGAGTTATCCACATTTTCTCTTCTAATAATTCCTTGTAATTTCTTGTTTCTATTTGAGTTACACCGAATTGGGTTCGTTTTGTCCTTTTTCAGGCGAAGGCCTGTTTTTGGCTGTCGGGGATGTCATCCCTTTTTGGCTGTCGCGTAGATGACCCGGATTTTTGGCCAAAGATTTGATGCCCGGCATGTGTCCACATTTGCTGGAAAAATGGGTTTGTTTCCTCAGATTAACGTTTTGGGTCATATCAACAGGCGAAAGCCTGTTTTCAACTGTCGGGGATGTCATCCCTTTTTGGCTGTCGCATAGATGACCCGGATTTTTGGCCAAAGATTCGATGACCGGCATGTGTCCACATTTGCGGTAAAAATGGGTTTGTTTCCTCAGATTAACGTTTTTGGTCATATCAAATCGGTGGTGATTACTAACACACCCCGTCCCCCGTTTCACGGGGGCCACCCCTCTCAAGAGGGGAAAAGGTAAATGCATTTTTTCCCGTAGGGGTCGCTCGCGAGCGATGCGAAGATTCGGCATGAAATGTGGGGCGGGCTCGTCGCGACGAGCCCCTACGGACGATTGTATTTTTGCAATATGTTCCATCTTACTTATGAGGATGAATTCAGAAAATGCGGTGGATTGGTTGGATAATTGAATTTACTCTTTGCGGGAACCCAGTCGAAAAGACGCTTTGCCAATTTTTCGGATAGGCCATTAGTTTGGCTGAAGCCCGTTGGGCTTCATCGCTACAAAAGTATGGAGTTTAGTAATTAAGGGCAAATTGGATGAATTTTTGAAAATCAATAATGTGATAGCGGGAACCCACCGTCCCCGTTTAACGGGGACAATGGGCCACCGGTCATAAGTTTTTGGCCTGCGTCAGGTCACAATTTTGTTTTCACAAAATCAAGACCTGCCGCAACTCCCGGCGGTGGTTTTTCAATAAGCCCCAAACTGTGGGGCGCCCGGCAGTTGTTATATGTGACGTTTATACGGCCGTCTTAGGGCCAGGACAAAAAATGATAAAAGAACAATCACTATGATTATCTCCAAATTGGCAAAAAACCTCATATCCAAACTCACGAGACACTTGTCTATTTCAGAGCGATTAAACGATATGAAGGAGAAATTTTTGTAGAATGCTTTTTTGTAATTTTCTGTCAGCAAAAAACAGTCGGCGGGATTGGGCGAAAACTCATAACGAACGACCGGGGGATTGTTCTTTGCCGGTTCACTCGATGATTGCAAATCAATTCCCGAGTAGAGAAATAAAGCCGGAAACAGTATCAGAATTAAAGCCAGCCAAAACAGGGGAAGGATAAAGCTCTCGCCATAGTAGGAAATCAGTTTATAGAACATATTTGTACAGAAAAATCGCGAAAATTCGCCTTTGCCTTTTCTGGCCATCTCCTGTTCGCCAATATGAAAATCACCGGCTTCACTGTAAAAGCATTTACCGATATAGTTAATTTGGAGGCGGCGGTACAACTGAGCAATCAGGTCATAATCATATTTACCGTTTTTACCATTTTTAACCGCATCATATACGGCATTGGTCTTAAACCATTTAAAAATCCCTCCGGTCTTGGCCCAATTTACATCAATAAATTCAACTTTCGTTAAATCTGTTTCCAGAAATTCGCATTTACTCAGATTGATCTTTCTAAAAACAATTTCCGCATCTTCGGGAATTCTAATGCTTGAAAAATCAGCTGTATCCTGAAATACCGGTTCATCTTTCTTATTATTTTCACCATCAAATCTAACAATTGTTTTTTCGCTTAAAGACATCCATTTAAAATTAACTGTCTTTTTAAAAGTAGCAGATATGAAGTCCGCTTTACCGCCAAACCCGGCCCACCTGAAGTCTATCTCACCGTCAAATTTGGTATTCCAGAAGTTCGCGTTACCGCCAAACTTGGCTTCCCCGAAGTTCGCTTGACCGTCAAACTTGGTGGACAAGAAGTACGCTTCACCGCCAAACTTGGCTTCATAAAAGGACGCTTCACCGCCAAACTCGGCTTCATAAAAGGACGCTTCACCGCCAAACTCGGCATGATAGAAGTTCGCGTCACCGTCAAACTTGGCATGATAGAAGTTCGCGTCACCGTCAAACTTGGCAGAATAGAAGTCCGCTTTACCGCCAAACTTGGCAAGTCTAAAATATACATCGTGCTTAAACTCTGTTTCTCTAAAATTAAAATCTTTAGGAAATACAAATTCGGTAAAGTCGTGGTAATCTTCTCTATCAAGCTGTTTCTGTACTTCAGTTCTAAACTTCTCTATATCTTTATCGGGATCGTCCGAATGACAGATACAATGTTTATCGTCATACAAAGGACGATTGCAGGTTTTAAATGTATAAATAGAAGGATCCCAAATTTGCCCCTGGCATGTTTTTATTTCTTCCGGCATATTATCAGTACTCCCCCGTGATAGATAAATTCAATGTAATAAAACGATGTCAGGCATTGGATGCGAACATTTATAGATTATAACATACCTTATTTTTTTAATTAATCAAGTGTCACGAAGAAAAAAACCGGCGGGTGCGTCACAGCTTTGTTGTGGGAAAACAAACACACCCCGCCCTGCGGGCACCCCTCTCAAGAGGGGAAATGGCCTGGTTGAGGGAACAGGCGAAGGTCTATTTTTGGCTGTCGGGGATGACATCCCTTTTTGGCTATCGCGTGGTGTATCAAATTAAGAGGATAATTCCAAGTTAGTTGAATAAAGTTTGAGTTTGCATGGATTCCAGCTTTCGCTGGAATGACACAGTAAGTAGGGCAGCATCCCTGTGATGCTGCCATAAATATAATTATCCCGCTTCGCGAGATTGTCGGGAGCGCGGGGCTCCCGACCTACTGTTTAATAAGATTAATTAGCTCTGTGAATATTTAAAAGTGTGTAGCCTCTCCGCAAAAAAAAATACGCCATCAGGGATTCGAACCCCGGACCAATTGATTAAGAGTCAACTGCTCTACCAACTGAGCTAATGGCGCATCAAAATGAGGGTGGAAGGGATCGAACCTTCGACCACCTGCTTAAAAGGCAGATGCTCTACCCCTGAGCTACACCCCCATCTTTTTTTATGGCTGTCAATATAGTCTATCCGGCCTAAAAGTCAAATTTTTTTTGCATCCTGATATATGGAACGAAAAGGATCAGACCGATTATTGTTTTGTTTCACCCGCCCCCTTGCTTTTTGCCGATTATTTGCCTATTAGTGGGGCAGACTGAAAGGAAATTGATTTATGCGCTACATGCACAACAATGAAAAACTGGAAATAAAGCCGCATCTCCCAGTCATCCCTCTCCGCGATGTAGTGGTTTTTCCATATATGATATATCCTCTCCTGATCGGACGCCAGATGACCGTCAACGCCCTGCAGGAAGCGATGGTCCGGGACAAACTCATATTTCTCGTCGCTCAAAAAAGTCCCTCGGTGGACCGTCCGACCAAGAGTGATCTATATTCGGTCGGGGTTATCTCGCGCGTCCTTCAGGTAATGAAACTTCCTAACGGAACTATCAAGGTTCTCGTCGAAGGACTTCTGCGGGCCCGACTTATGTCTTTGAAAAAAACAGGCGGATACCAGACGGCCCGGATTCATGTCATCGAACCGGAGCGCAATATTGAGGATACTGAGACTGAGGCTCTCGCTCGTCGCGTGCTTGATCTTTTCAATGACTACGTTCACCTCAACCGCCGCATCCCCAATGAAGTCATAACGCAACTGGCCAATGTTTCCGATCATCGCCGTCTGGCCGATACGATTTCGGCCCAATTGGTGCAGAAAAACAATCAAAAACAACATATCCTCGAGTCCGAATCAATCAAAGAACAACTTTACTCTCTCATAGATTTATTGACCTCCGAAATCGAAATCCTCAAGCTCGAACAGCGCATCGACGGCACCGTCCGGGAATCATTGTCGCGGTCCCAGCGAGAATATTATCTCCAGCAGCAGATGAAAGCAATCAAAGAGGAACTGGGGCAATTCGACGACACTTCCAATGAAATCGACGAGCTTTATCTCAAGCTCGAAGAGCTCGATCCGCCCGAACCGGTCAGGGCTCGGGCCGAAGACGAAATCAAAAAGCTCTCGCGCATGCATCCTTATTCCGCCGAAGCCGGTGTTGTCCGGGGTTACCTTGATTGGATATTGATCCTGCCCTGGAATGTCCGCACCCAGGACCGCACCAATTTCAAAAAAGTTCAGAAAATACTCGATGATGACCATTATAGTTTGGAAAAGCCAAAAAAACGAATAATGGAACACCTGGCGGTGCTGAAAATGGCCGGAAAAGTTCGCGGCCCCATCCTCTGCCTGGTCGGCCCTCCCGGCGTCGGCAAGACATCGCTGGGTAAATCGGTGGCACGGGCGCTCGATAGAAAATTCGTACGCATGTCGCTCGGCGGCATACATGATGAAGCCGAAATCAGAGGTCATCGACGGACTTACATAGGTTCGCTTCCGGGAAGAATCATTCAGTCGATCAAAAAGGCGGGCTCGGCCAATCCCGTATTTCTCCTCGACGAAGTCGATAAAATCGGAGCCGATTTCCGCGGTGATCCGGCCGCGGCGCTTTTGGAAGTGCTCGATCCCGAACAAAATATCGCCTTTTCGGATAATTACCTGGAGCTCGATTTTGACCTTTCGGAAGTTTTGTTTATTACTACCGCCAATACTCTCCATGAAATTCCGATACCTCTTCAGGATCGTATGGAAATTATCCGCCTCCCCGGATACCTTGAATTTGAAAAAGTTGGTATCGCCCGGCAGTTCCTGATTCCCAAAATCAAGGAGCAGCTCTCTATTAAGCACATTGGTATTAAGATACCAAGAAAGACTTTGACATCGATTATTCAGGATTACACCCGCGAATCCGGCGTGCGTGAACTTGAACGAAAACTGACCGCCATTTTCAGAAATATCACTCTCAAAGAAGTCACCCGCAAAAAACACCGCTCATACAAACTCGAACCGAAAGATATTGTCAAATTAATCGGGCAACCGACTTATCAGTTTTCGGAAGTTCCGGAAAAAGCCGAGCCCGGTTACGCCATCGGCTTGGCCTGGACCGAAACCGGGGGAGAGATTCTGCCGATTGAGGTCGCTCTGATATCGGGACAGCATAAACTAACGATGACCGGCAAGATGGGTGAGGTCATGCAGGAATCGGCCACGGCCGCGTTGACCTACATTCGGGCTAACGCGGAACGATTCGGCATTGACGGCAAAATCATAAACGACACCGAGATTCATATTCACATTCCGGAAGGCGCCATCCCCAAGGAAGGACCTTCGGCCGGAATAACCATGATCGCGGCTATGATCTCGGCCTTCACCGGTAAATCAGTTACAACCAATATTGCCATGACCGGCGAGATTTCGTTAAGCGGGGATATTATTCCTGTCGGCGGGCTGAATGAAAAACTATTAGCGGCTAAAAGGGTCGGGATAAATGAGATTATCGTGCCGTATAAAAACGCCAAAGAGATTTCCGAGTTGCCCAAAGATTTGACTAAGGGCTTGAAACTGCGAAAAGTCAAAAAGGTTAACCAGGCCCTGAAAATAATCTTCGGCCCCAAATTCATAAAACCGGTGAGAAAGGCTTCGACGAGGAAAAAAGGAAAAATGTGATAGCATTAAATCGTTTACGTAATTGTAATACATGCGTAAAATGATTAGAGGTATTTCTGTATTAATGCTGTACTAGGGTAAAGAGATTATTTTAAGTACGCTGAGATTAGTCTGCTGTTAACATTGTGTTCTACGTGTTTATTGCTCGGGCGTGACAAGCGGCATTTTCAATTGCAAGTCTTGTTAGATCGCCTGCCAATTGTATTACTACCGACCCCTTCCAGCGCGCATGACACCATCCCCTCACGAATTAGAGTCCCCGGCAACTCCGGGGTGGTTTATGGGGGCATGGCGTCCGTACTTCACATCCGCCCCGCGGAACCGTCGCAGCGCGGGCGGCAGGAGTTCCACGTACGACGCAATCAGGAGGAGCAGGTTTGCCCAGAAAAGGAAGCCAAAGAAGCCGTAACCGAAGAAGTTGCCGAAAAGATTGAAGAAGACGATGTTGGAGACGACGATTGACGGTAGAAGAAGAAAGAACGTCACGGCCACGCGCGTAGAAGATGATTTGACGCCTTTTTCGGACGGGGGTTCGATTCCCCCCACCTCCATTTATAATTCATTGATACGCAATATATTATATCGTTATCAGATTCGGTGTATAAACCTCCAAATGGCTGGATGTAAAGGTATCTACTATTTACCAGTGGACTCATATCGGGTATATTCCGCATATGAAATTAGGCAGGTTTGTTCGTTTTAAAGAAAAAGAAGTCCTTAAATGGCTTGAATCCAAGAATAATAAAGGTAGATTGACAAAAGTGATTGAAATTGAGTTATGAAAAAGATATATTGTTATACTAGTCTACTATTTCGATTAGGAGGAATATATGGCAGATATAGTTAGCGACGCTGCTGACCGAGTCTCCGATGAACCAATTCCGGAAGATATAACATCAGCAGGAGGCCTTTTGGTTTCTCTGATTGACGAAGCGTCTTATGTTGGTGAAGTCTATTCATTAGGATATGATAGAGCATTGGTACAGATTCATGATTTTCATCGCCAAAAGGTGGGTGGGATTCCGGCGTTGTCTTTCCTAATAGCAACGAGAATAAAACCTAATTCTGAAATTGATTTAAGAAAGGAAGATGCATCTGTAACTCTGTTAAGGGTCATAAATCAAGCCAATTTACCAAATTCAGAAGAAGCCCTTCGTATTCGGGTCGAAAATGCTCAAAGGGTTAGTGGTGAAGTGGATAAAGATTGGGATGATAAGGGAATTATGGATCCTACAACTTATAATCTCTTAAATTTTGCCGGCCTTGAATGCAGAGTTATGGGCACTTACTATATTTCAAATCTTGGAACCGATGAATCCCCTGTTTATAAGCTTACGTTCGGTTCTGATATAAGCAATTACTATCCTAATCAAGGATTGAAAGTTTATAAACCAACTGGGAAAGTATTGGGAAAAGTTGCTAATTTCAGAGATCCAAGAAATGATAATCCAGAATGTCTTGTTGAATTTGGAACGATACGATACGCTTCAAGTCATAGGTCATTTCAAAACATTGATGGTATCAATGTTTCGCTAACACCGATTGATTTATTAGGCCAAAAAACGGCGCTATTCGGGATGACTCGAACAGGCAAATCAAACACGACCAAAATTATACTGAAATCAATATTTTCCTTACGATGGAAGGAAAATCGACAAAGAATTGGACAAATAATTTTTGATCCAAACGGTGAGTACGCTAATGAAAATGTCCAAGATGCTTCTGGAACAGGTGATAATCCGGAAGCAATAAAAAACGTTTGGAAATGTGGACCTTCGGATAAACATGATTCTCTTAAGCAAGATATAATAACTTACGGCATTACAAAACATCCATTAGATCCGGATAGAAAATTAATGCTGCTAAATTTCTATCTGGATAAGAACATACAGATCGGAAAAGAAATTATAAATAGTACTTTACCTGAAGGAGATACAAAATATATAAGGAATTTTGAAGATGTCGATTTCGAGTCTCCAGATCCAAGTGACTATTCTGAAATGACACGATATAAAAGAAGACTACTTGCATATAGGACATTATTATTCAAGGCAGGATTAAAACCTCCATCAAACTTATCGCCACAAATCAAAGGACTATTTAAGTCAAAATTAATTAAAGCAATGGAACAAGATTTACAAAATAGCAGTGGTGGAGATCCTGCCGCTTATGGAAGTTGTGCTACAATACTTAAAAAGACAAATCCTAATTGGTCAGAAATGATTCAAGTTTTTGAATCATTATTCAACTATATTAAGGATCGTGGTTCAGGTTATGGAGCATTTAATATGCAATATGTCCAACAAAGCTCTTCTGGAAATTGGGCAGATGAAGCATTTCTTAAAATTCTTGAAATGTTTTTCCGCCCCAATGGCGCACGTTTAATCGGCCGTATTTTAGCCCAGCATACAGATAGTAATACAGAAGATTATGCGGATGAGATATATAAACATTTGGAAAAAGGATGTCTAATAATTGTAGATCAATCAAGCGGAAATCTTGAATTAAATAAAGCAGCAGCAGACCGTGTAATGAAAGTGATTTTTAAACATAATCAAGCTAAATTTAGGCATGCCAAAGCCCCCACTCAATTACTTGTCTATGTTGAAGAGGCTCATAATATTTTACCCTCTTCAAAAGAAATGGATTGGCAAGATGTATGGGTAAAGACGGCAAAAGAAGGAGCCAAATATAAAATTGGATTAGTTTATGCAACTCAAGAAGTCAGCTCAATACAAAAAAACATATTAAAAAACACTTCAAATTGGTTTATTGGGCACTTGAACAATACTGATGAAACAAGAGAGATTAAGAAATTCTATGACTTCGCCGATTTTGAGGGTAGTATTTTGCGTGCCCAGGATAAGGGATTTATTCGCGTAAAAACACTTTCTAATCCTTACGTTATACCAGTACAAGTTGACCGTTTTAGTATATAAAGGGGAATTATGCCATACGATGGTGAATATGCAAAGTATCAAACTATAAATAGGATATCTGAAACAGAGAGAGTGAAACAGCTCTTAAATAGAGCTAAGGTTTCGATTTCCGATGAAGAAAGAGAGTTGATTAAGCCTTCCAAAGCCCCATCTCGTGAAGACAATGTTGCCCAACTTGTATTAGCGATAGATGGTAGTAACACTGAAATAGATATTAAAAGCGATTATCCTGGTGCTAAGATTGGTTACTGTACGGTTGCATGCGTATTAATTGATTTGAGATTGGTTGAAAAATTAGAGTCAAATAGGCCTTTTGATCCCGTAAAATTTAGAAAAACTGAAAAAACGGCTACAATTGACGCCGCATTACCCAGTAGTAATGTAGTGACAAGAAGACAAATTTCTGCAAAATCATCATTTCGTGATGAGCTATTTGATTTATTTGCCAATTATACATTTGATGAAGAAGATAAAACAACCCTATTGGAAACTTATGAAGAACTGCTCAAAGTAAAACCTACAACAAATCCTGCCAAGTGTCCATACTCGGACTGTGATGAGATATTGGATATTAAATCTGGCCATGGCAATTGTGGTAAATGTAAACGACCAATTTACTCAACAGATGAACTAAGAATCCATGAAAGATTTAATGAAATGGGTTCAAATGCTGAAGCAATTAGCTATGTGATGCAAGTTTGGGAAAGAATATTCTTGATTCACATTTTAAGAGGTTTCGAAAGAAAGGGATTACTCAAGAATTTGGATAAAATAGCATTCTTCCTTGACGGTCCATTGGCTATTTTTGGCCCTCCGGCATGGTTAAGTTCTTCAATAAAAAAGGAATTAAAAAGAGTTAACTCTCTGGTATTGGCAGAAACAGACAAAGATATAATATTGGTTGGTATTGAGAAAAGCGGCGGATTTGTCTCTCATTTTGAAGGGCCCTGTCAGGAATTTTGTGTAAACAGTTAATTTGTTTTTTCAAATCTTCGGTACTCTTTCGCCAAATCGTATCGCAAATTGATGGACTGCCAGCGACCAGTTCCTAATCGGCATGGTCCATTTTTTCATAATATTATCAAGTGCCATATACAGCAATTTAATAGCTGACTCATCATTTGGAAAGCTGTTTCTGTTTTTTGTTACCTTTCTTAAAGAAGAGTTCAAAGATTCAATGGCATTGGTTGTATAAATCACTTTGCGTATTTCTTCAGAATAAGCAAAGAAAGGAATGATCTTTGGCCAGTTGGATTGCCAGGACTGACTGACCATCGGATACCGTTTATCCCAGATTTGAGCGAACTCCAAAAGAGCCGTTTCAGCCTGTTCAACGGTGACTGCTTTGTAGATCGTTTTTAAATCTTGAGCCATTTTCTTACGGTCTTTATAGAGCCTGTAAGGAATTTTGTGTAAATGTAAATAATTGATTATGCTTCGAAATTAAAAAGAGAAGCATTTACACAGGAGAATTAACATGAATTCGATTGATCCCGCTTTAATTAAAGAACTTCTCAA